>JAQUQN010000047.1 GCA_028716065.1 Candidatus Omnitrophota bacterium | reverse complement strand
GGCCCGCGAGGCTCTCTACAGTAAAGCCGACACATCGTTGGAGACCTCCGATGCGACGGAAGAGGAATCCTTTACCCGGCTCAGGCAGTTGCTGAGCGTTTGGCATAACCAAAGAGGAGTCAACAAATGACCCTGTCTCGAGCGTAGCCGATTTCATGGCTTTGCCGGTAGTATCACCCCTGATACCGGGCGCCGATTCGCTCACCTTGAGGTCCACGCTTACAGGTAATTCTATCGTGACCGGATGGTGTTCATGATAGAGCGCCTCCACTTCGAGGTTCTCTTTCAGGTAATATCTGGAGTCGCCTACCATGTCATCGGGAAGAACCAACGTTTCGTATGTGGCCATGTCCATGAAGTGAAATCCGGCGTGGTCTCTGAACATATACTGAACTCTCTTGGATTCGAGCTCCGCGTCTTCTATCGTATCGGTCGGGCTGTAACGTCTATTGACCGTTCTGGGATTGAGCAGGTCCTTCAGCGTAGTCTGATAGATAGCCCTTTTATTTCCCGGGGTCCTGTGCTCTATGTCGACGACGATGAAAAAATCTCCGCCCTCCTTTATTATCATTCCCTTCTTTAATTCTGAAGCCTTCAATTCTCCTCTCCTCCCTTTTTATTGCACCTGTATATTTACCTTCTCTTCCTTGGCCGCTTTTTTCACCGGGATCACGACTTCAAGGACGCCGTTCTTATACGTGGCGTTGATGCCGTCGCTCCTCGCCTCTCCGGGAAGCTCCACGACCCTTTCAAAGCGCCCCTGCATGCGCTCCTGGCGGACCACATCTGCAGAGGTCTCTTTTTTCATTACATCGCGCGCCCCAGAGATCTTCAAAAACCGGTTCTTCTCCAACGTGATCTCGATCTTGTCCTTATCCATGCCGGGCAGGTCCGCCTTAACGACAAAATTCTTGCCATCCTGCGCTATGTCGACCTTGACATCCTGTCCGTAACCGCTGAAGACGGAAGTGCCTTCCTGCGGATATGTAGAGATGATATCTCCCATCAGGCGGTCCATCTCTTTCTTCATCCTTACGATCTTTTTACGTAGTTTATCGAAATCCTTATAATCCTCTTCTGTCAGGTCGGTCTGTGCGTGAATTGCGCCTGTCATGGCCGCT
Source organism: Candidatus Omnitrophota bacterium (assembly GCA_028716065.1). GTDB lineage: Bacteria > Omnitrophota > Gorgyraeia > 2-01-FULL-45-10 > 2-01-FULL-45-10 > JAQUQN01. The sequence continues at coordinate 6,875 of JAQUQN010000047.1, read as the reverse complement.
ACCAATATTACCGAAATGATTAACCTTTTCATCATTAACCTCCTTTTTTGATATTTTACCATAATAGTTCGATCATCTCTTTTTAAAAGATATCAAAACGCTGAAAGACATCTTCGGAAGGCTTACAACCTTTGGGAATTTAGGGAAAGGCGCAGCCTCTTTCGCGCTTATCATGGCCAGTTCCTGCAATCTCTTATCTGCCGATGACTTCGCCTGGTCGACTTTTATGGAGACCATTGAGCCGTCGGAGGCGAGAGTAAATGTGACATATACCTCACCCTCTTTGGAATAACTCCGGTAATTAGCTTTCAGCCGCCTTCTTATCCTTTCGCGCAGCAACTGATAGTAGCTGCCATATTCCTTGGTTGCCTTTACCCTGGCTTCTTTCCGAACCTCTTCCTCCGACGGCGCCTTTGTATCGGGGGTCCTCTCCTTGGCCTCTCTCTGTCCGATATTGGCCTGTTCGTCCCGCTCAAGAGGCTTCGCAGCCGCCTCCTTCTTCATCTCGGCCTGTCTATTGATCTCTACCCTGGGAGTCTCAACGAGTTTGGAGTCGAGCATCTTCTTGACGGTGTCTATCTTATGCGTCAGCTCCTTCAGCTTCACGTAATCAACCACCAGTGTCTTTTTGTCTGCGGCATGGCGCATGAGGGCCATGTTGTAAAAAGGCGCGATTATCATGACATGGACCGCCAGGGATATCAACACGGCATTTTTAAATAGAGAATCCATGTATCCTTTGATGGCTACTTGCAGGCGTATTTTAATGCTAGAAATCCGCCTATCAGCAAGAGAGCAAATACGATAGAAAATATGTCAAAATATTTTTCGATGGAATCCGCAATCCTTTTGCCGAAGATGCGCAGCGCCCCGGCAACTATGAAGAATCTGCCGGCGCGGCCGACCAGCGAGGCGGAGATAAGTGTCACCAGAGGTATCCTGAACAACCCTGCCGTGATCGTTATGACCTTATAAGGTATCGGAGTGAACGCTGCCGTGAATATGGTCAAAAAGGCATTGGCCGCATACCTCTTCTCTATCATGTTCACAGCGGCCTGGAGATTATAAGTCTCTATTATGAAACGGCCTGCCAGTTCGTAAAAACCCCATCCTATCAGATACCCCAATAAGGCGCCCGTAACGGACCCCAGGGTGCATATGGCGGCGTGCCGCAACCATTTTTTTCTATCTCCCACGACCATCGCTATTAGAAGAACGTCCGGAGGTATGGGAAAGAACGAGCTCTCCATGAAGGCGATGATGAATAAAGCGTACGGCGCCTTCTTCGTCCTGGACCAATGCATGGTCCAGGCGTACATTTTTTTTAACCATCTTATGGGTGAGCGCGCAACGTATATTATCTTTGCTATTTCTTCTGCCATCCTTCTCTGCCTATCAGTGGAACGAACATGCAACCGCATACCTCGGACGCCTCTACCGTGTCGCCTTTTTTCCGGACCACGGTCAGGACCTGCCCGAATTCCCCGCCCATCGGTATGACGAGCCTGCCGCCATCCTTCATCTGTCCGACCAGGCTTCTCGGTATTCCGGGAGCGCCCGCCGTGACTATGACTGCGTCGTAGGGGGCGCGATCTTCCCATCCCAGCGTACCATCGCCTACTTTTATGGCATAATTGGCATATCCCAGCCTCTTCAGCACGGAATCTGCATTCTCGGCCAGATCCTTGAAGCGTTCCACCGAGTATATCTCTTTCGCGATCTGGCATAATATGGCCATCTGATAACCGCTGCCGGTGCCTATCTCCAGCACCCTCTCATCGCCCTTCAGGCCCAGACATTCGGTCATGAGCGCCACCATGTATGGCTGCGATATCGTCTGGTTGTTTCCTATGGGTAGAGGATGGTCCCCGTAAGCGCTTTCAAAAAATTCTTCCCGGACAAACTCATGCCTGGGAACTTTCATGAAGGCTTCCAGCACCTTCCTGTCGGCTATGCCGCGGGCGATGAGCTGTTCTTCTACCATCCTTCTGCGCATCATATCAAAATCCAGATTTTTCATCTTTGTGTCAATATTCTTAATAGTAGCCTGAAAAATCTAATGGTATCTATCACGGGATTTATCCTCGATCTTTCATCGCGGTAGAGGCTCGATATCGGAACCGACTCTATCTTAAAACCTTCCTTGGCGGCCTTGATAATCATTTCCGACTCTATTTCGAAATTTGAAGTCTCCAGATTGATTCTTTTCAGGACATCTCTTTTTAAAAGGCGGTATCCGCACTGCGTATCAGGTATGGGGACTCTCGCCAATCTCGATATAAGATACGACATGAATAAATTCGTAGCGACTCTTACAAAGGGCATCCCGGTCCTGTCACGCATCCTGTTGCCGATGATGATATCCGCTCCGGCATCCTCCATCTTCTTCAAGAAAGAGTCCACGTCATCCAGTGAATGCTGGCCATCGCCGTCCATGATCAGGACGGCATCGAAATTTTCTTTCAGTATAGCGGTAAAACCGTCCCTTAAAGCGGCGCCCTTGCCTTCGTTCTTATCGTGACGCAAAACGATCGCTCCCTCTGATGCGGCAACGGCAGCCGTATCATCGTTCGACCCATCATCTATGATATAACTTGTTATACCTTTCGCAGCAAGGCCCTTTACGATTCCGCCGATGGTCTTCGCTTCGTTATATGATGGTATCAGGGCGCATAGATTTTTCATCATTATTCCAAACCTCCCTAAAGACATACCATTGGGTGGGATATCTCGTTATATATGATTCCATGACCGTTATATATTTTCTTGCAAGACGTTCGATCGCGCCGTCGTCCCGTGCACCCATTTCGGGATAGATGGGCTCTTCCATTATCAATTTGAACGTATCGTCCGGCTGCCGTATGAAAAAGGTGGGAACTATTGGAGACCCCAATTTTTGGCTCAGGGCCGCCGGGCCTTTCGGCATCAGTGTTTCGCATCCGAAGAAAGGTATCTTAAGCCCGTTCTTTGAAAAGTCCCTGTCGCCAAGAAGGGCCAATAAGCCGTTATTTTTAAGAACGCGGTAACAGGACCGGAGCGATATCCCGATCTCGATGGGCATCATGTTCCCGATCCTTCTTTGCGAGGTAAAGAACTTATTTATTCTCTCGTTCTGGTGGGTCAACACCACGGCCGATATGGGCATCCCTACCACGCTCGAAACCATAAAAGCCCCCACCTCCCAATTACCTATGTGCGCCGAGAGCAGTATTATCCCCTTCTTCTGTTGAAAGGCCTTTTTAATGTTTTCCAGGCCCTCGACCTTAACAAATTTATTTATATAATCGGTGTCGGCTTTACAAAAATTGAAGAACTCCACAAGGTATTTCGCGAAATTCCTGAATACCTCCCGGCCCATGCGCGTCAATCTTTTCGGATCGGAATCGCCTTCTACCATCCTCAGATTTTTTATTATCGCCTTCCTGTCGTTAGGCACGCATAGATACCAGAAATCCGCCAGGATACACGCTATGAAATAAGACAGCTTTATAGGAACGCGCACGGCCAGGACATATCCCAATATGTAAAGCCAATAAAGTATCATCTCTTAGTGATTTCCGATATAAGTTTTGCGATGTTAACGGCGCTTTCGGGTTTCGAAAGCCCTTTTGCTTTCAGCCCCATCCTCCTCAGCTTATTGGGATGGCACAGGAGTTCTTCCAGTACGATGACCGCGTCATGCGGATTTTCGCACTTCAGCGCGACTTCTTCCCTGAGCAAGAATTTCGTGTTCATCGACTCCTGTCCGGGCAAAGGATTCACGATCAGCATGGGAATTCCAGTAGCCAGGGCTTCCGCCGTGGTTATGCCTCCCGGCTTCGTCATTATTATAGCGGAGATCCCCATCAATTCGTTTACATTTGCGGCGAATGGAAAGATGAGGGTCGGCTTACGGAAACTCTTAGTCCTCCTTACCAGTAAATCATACAACCTTCTATTGGAACCCGTGGCGATTATAGTCTGCAGCTCGAGTTGAGATCTGTCTATAAGCCTGACCAGCTCCTTTACCGGACCCAACCCTTGAGTGCCGCCCATGATCAAAACAGTGGTCATCTCCTTATTCAGGGACAACTCATTAAAAACTTTTTCCCTATCCACCGGCCTGGCGAACTTAGGGTCGATCGGTATCCCGAATGGCGCTATCTTTCCCGGGTCTATACCGTTATTGACCAACGTATTGCCGGTCTCTTCCGAAGGGACCACGTACCTGTCCACATTATCGTATATCCAGTAAGAGTGAGGCGCATAATCCGTAAGGACGCCTACCAGCGGTATATCGACCCCGAAGCTCTTTTTGTAATCGGCCACCATACCGCAGGGGAAGGCCTGGGTGCATACCACGCAATCAGGCTTAAAATCATCGATGAGCGACTTCATCTTGCCGCTATTGAACCTGTGTATCATCGTCCTCAGGTTCCGCACCCGCCTCAACACCCTGGGATTATCATAAAGGTAATCCCATATCTCCGGCTTGCGTTTTATGACGCTCATATAGGTCTTGTTAATGACCTTTTCAAGGATGGGATTAGTGTAATTGAAACAATTTATATTGAGCGTTTGGATATCCGGGTCCAGGATCCGCAGAGCGTTCTCTATCGCTATGCTTGCCCGATGATGGCCCGATGATTCGGAAATATAGAGAAGCAGCACCTTCTTCATGGTCATTCTATTGTAGCCAGCACTTGCCCTACTTTCGCCTCCTCGCCGTCGTTGACAAGGATCTCTTTTAATTTACCGCTTAAAGGCGAAGGCATGTTGAACGTCGCCTTGTCCGTTACAAGCTCTACGAGATCCTCCCCTTCCTTAACGGCATCACCAATACTGCGGTGCCAGTAGGATACATTGGCCTTATCCACTCCCTCAGCAAGCGGCGGCAACACGACATTTGCCATAAGACACCTCCATCAATTCATTATAAGACTCTTCGGCAAAATATGAACTCCTGACAAACGGGCCAGATGATACATGTTTGAATCCCATGCTCATGCCCATTTCGCGATACTTCTTAAATTCGTCAGGGGGGACATATTCGACTACCGGTACATTATCCGCCGATGGTCTTAGGTACTGGCCCAGAGTAAGGAGATCGCAGCCGCCCTCCCGCAAGTCCCCCATCGTTTCTACGACCTCCTCTTCTTTCTCCCCGAGGCCCAGCATGATACCCGACTTCGTTATAAGTGCACTATTTTTATCTTTGACGGATTTCAATAATTCCAGCGACCGTCTGTAATCGGCTTTTGGACGCAGATACGTAAATAATCTCTGGACCGTCTCGAGATTATGACCGAATACTTCCGGCCGGCTTTGCGCCGTCTTTTGCGCCTCTTCCAGCTTGCCCGCGAAATCCGGCACGAGCAATTCAATCTTTATATGGGGGGCCTTCATCCTTATGGCCTCCACGACTTTCACAAATTGGGAAGAACCTCCGTCAGGAAGGTCGTCTCTTGTGACCGATGTTATGACGGCGTATTTCAGCCCCATCTCCACGACAGAATCGGACACCTTACGCGGTTCCTCAATATCAGGCGGTTGCGGAATGCCGCTTCTTACGGAACAATACCGGCAGGACCTGGTGCATCTGGTGCCCAGTATCAAGAAAGTAGCGAAATTTTTAGAAAAACATTCAACCGAATTAGGACATCGGCTTGATTCGCATACCGTATTGACCCCAAACCGTTTCAATATGGCTTTTGTCTTTAGAAAACCTTCGTTAAAGTCGAGCCGTTTCTTAAGCCAGTAAGGATGCTGTTTCATGGACAGGGCTTTCCTTCACAGGTCCGAATACACGGTCAAAAGAATCCGTTAAAACATCTTTGACATCGGCCATGGTGATCCTTTTTGATAAAACGTCCGCCAGGTTCGTTACAGATATTCCTTTTAATCCACAGGGGTTCATGAGAGAAAAATAGCTCAGGTCCGCGTTTATATTGATACTGAACCCGTGATATGTTACCCAATCTTTAGCGCCTATTCCTATAAAGGCTATCTTTTTACCGTCCACCCATACACCGGTACGCCCTTTAACGCGCGCGCCCTCCACGGAATATTTCTTAAGAAATATTATGACGACTTCCTCGATATCCTTAAGGTATCTGTGCAGGTCCTTCTGCCGGGCCCGCAAATCTATTATAGGATAGGCCACGAGCTGCCCCGGACCGTGAAATGTTATGTCGCCGCCCCTGTCTACGCGAACGAGCGGACTATTTAAGCTCTCCTGCGGCACGAGGAGGTTTCTGGCATCGCCAAGCCTTCCGATGGTGAATACAGCCTCATGCTCGGCTAAAATTACGCAATCATCTATCTCGTCCAGGCGCCTTCTCTCGACAAGCTCCTTCTGCAGCTTATACGCCTTCACGTAATCTATCAGGCCGAGGTCGATCTTCATGCGCCGTGTATAGCCGTACCGCAAAAGACGTGGGCCGCTTCCTGGAATAATTCGGATAAGGTAGGATGCGCGTGAACTACGCGGCATATATCCTCTACATTCGCCCCTATCGCCTGGGCGAGCGCCGCTTCGCCTATAAGGTCGCAGGCGGATTCGCCGAATATCTCTATGCCCAGTATCTTTCCTTTTGCGTCTCCCACCATCTTAATGTATCCTTCCGTCCTTCCTATCAGATAGGCCTTACCAAGTCCCAGATAAGGGAATTTAGCGATCTTGATATCTCCATATCGTACCTTTGCGTCTTCTTCGGACAGTCCAACACTGGCTATCTCCGGATCGGTATAGATACAGTTTGGGATTATCGAATAGTCTATCTTTCTCTTTTTCCCGAGAATGTTGTCGACCGCAAGCATGCCTTCATACGAAGCCTTATGGGCCAGAAGGGGCCCGCCGACACAGTCGCCTATTGCGTAAATATTGGGTATGCTCG
>JAQUQN010000046.1 GCA_028716065.1 Candidatus Omnitrophota bacterium | reverse complement strand
GGGCAGATTTTTTGGACATGCTTAGACCGAGGGACCAAAATTAAACCCCAAATATTCATCTTTGCTTTACTGTATCTTTCTGCTATATTACTCATAGGCATGGGCTCTTTCTCCTTTCTATATTTTCAAAGAGTTTCGGCTAAGTTAATATGCTGCCTACAAGTTAATTTATAAATGATAAACAGGGGTCGTGATGTCGAATAACGATTCAACGGGTCTTCTTGCAAATATCATCAAGCTTACTACTAAAGGATTAAAATCCGGCGCCCATATAACGAGATATTATATGTATCAACATCTTGAATCAGTTTTAAAGGGTGTTGGGAATGCCAATTTGACTAATCAAGTCCTTTCTATAAGCCGCTCTTTATATTTATGCAATTTATTGCCTCTCAAAAATCCCATAATAGTCGAAGCAAACTATCCACAATATAATATACTTGCATTGCAATTTGATGACAATATTTTTGATTATGTTGTATGTGAACAAGTGTTGGAACATGTTGAGGGAAGTCCACAACAAGCGGTGGATGAGATTTATCGTGTTCTAAAGCCCGGAGGGATAGCAGTTCTTACTACCTGTTTTATTAATCCTATTCATGGTGGGCTGGGAGATTATTGGCGGTTTACACCTAATGCATTACAATTACTTTTTAAAAAATACTCGAAGGTTATCGATGTAGATGGATGGGGTAATCCCCATGCGTGGTTTATAGCATGGCTCGGGCTAAGATTTTATCCAATACCTCATGCTTCATGGCATCCTTTGCATAAGCTTGCGATAAAGAATCATAAAGATTGGCCCATTGTAACTTGGATAGTTGCTCAGAAATAAGATATATATGAAAACAAATGCTGATAGATAAGATTTTAGCCTTATGTTGTACAAGGCGCAACGGAACCATATTTGCTATAGTTATAATAGCAACCTTTTTTATCCTTTCCTTAACCCGCCATTACGATTTTGAAACCTTCCAAAGCATTCTTAGCGACACCGGAAATGATTGGAGCGTATATGCACGCCACGCTTTGGAAATAAAACAGAACGGCATTCTTATGCCTTCAATAAAAGGGACGTATTATTTTCCTGCCGGTTACTTGTATAACTATTTCATCGCGTTGTGCCTGGTTCTTTTTGGGGAAAGAAGCTATCCGATTTTTATTGTACAGCATCTAATGCTGGGATTTTCCGTTGCCCTTGTTTATTGGACATTTAGGGATAAGATGAAAAATCTTACTGCCACAATATTCCTTGTCGCTTTGTTTATATTTGCTTTTAAAGACGTTTATAAAAATTACTCGCCTTTGTTGTTGAGCGAAAATCTGGCCATATTTACCGTCTCGCTGTTCTTCTTTTGCTTCGTTAAAGGTTTTGATAAAGACAATTTTGTATTGCAATTGATTGCCGCCCTTTCAATGGGCCTGTCCGTATTGACTCGGCCGAATATAGCGTTATACGCGATTCTATTGATTCCGCTCGTCGCGGTATACTATCTTAAAAAACGAAAAATTGGTTTTATAAAACTGACGGTTTTTGCAATTACACTTCTCTTGAGTTCATCGTTGTTATTAATAAGAAATTATTTGGTTTGCAAAAAACCGCTCTTTTTGCCTGCGCAGGTAGCATCAGTTATGGGTTATATAAAAAATTTTAATCCCGTACCACCATCCGTTGATCTATCAAGAGTAAATATAAATTTATTATATACAAAGCTGCATCTTAATAAGGATATTGTTGACTATGCAGAATATATGCTGCAGCAGCCCCGCATGTTTTTTACTTTTTATCTTAAAAAGATTTTATTCTGCCTGGGCTATTTGCCGGTATTTGGTCAGGGACAAGGCATACGCTGGCATTGGGTAATCATGTGGGTAGGTTACTTTACGTACTTATTTTTGCGAATTAAAAATCGTAAGAAATGGGGCATGTGGGAAGTGGCTGTACATCTTTATATATTATGCTATTATGCGTCGCTGATCATGAGCGCATCTATCCATAATTATGGTTTCAGAATGCTTCTTCCCGTCATATTTTTTGTATTGCCATTTGCCTTTATGGCCTTAGATATGCTATGGTCTGGGATTATATCTTATCGCGATAAGATTTGATTTGGATCCGGAACGATTCTCATGTTTAAAATAATTATGGACGGGCGGGCAGAGAATATGGTATCATAGTACATGATTGATAAGACAAGAGTGGCATGTTGGCCGCATGGCGAGTGTTTTATTGAGCGTGCGGTTTTTTATTTGTAGGCATAAATAGCGGAGTGCTAAGAAAGGAGCTTAAAGATGCATAAAGGTACTATAAAAAAACTGGTGCGTGACAGGGGGTTCGGGTTCATTTCCGATACGGACGGCCGCGAGGTGTTCTTCCATCAATCCGCGCTTGTCGAAACGACCTTCAACGCGTTGAATGAGGATCAAAAGGTCGAGTTCGAGGTGGAAAAATCCGACAAAGGGCCGCGCGCTATAGGCATACGCCTGGTTCAAGAGTAATAAAATGTCCAAAAAAATAAGGCTGAATAAAAGAAGAAGGATATGCAAATTTACGGGCTGCAAGCAGATACTGAGCATATATAACCCGGAAGTTTATTGCCACGCCCATCAACAGGCCGCGATGGCAAAAGGATTATTTTCGGCTGCGGTTAGCAGATATTGATAATGACACACCCTCCTCAGCAACCAAACAGTTCTTTTTACGGCCTCGGCATAGCTCCGAAGATACTCGAGACCCTGGACCACATGCGGTTCACCATCCCTACGCCGATCCAGCACAAGGCCATCCCGATCGCGATAGAAGGCAAGGATATCATCGGCGTTGCCCAGACAGGGACGGGCAAGACGCTGGCTTTCGCCATACCCATAATCCAGCGCCTCTCTCAAAGGAAGGGCCGCTGTCTGGTGCTCGTACCTACCAGAGAGCTCGCCATCCAGGTTGACGAGACATTTCAAAAACTTTCACCCTTATTCGGCATGAGATCGGCTGTCCTGATAGGCGGCGCTTCCATGCATGTCCAGATCCAGGCGCTGAGGAGAAATCCACGCATCCTGATCGCGACACCCGGCCGGCTTGTCGACCATATAGGCCAGGGCACGGTCCTTTTGGCGGATGTAAATATCCTCGTTCTAGATGAAGCCGACCGCATGTTGGACATGGGTTTCCTGCCGCAGATCGCACAGGTCCTCAGATATATCCCCAAAGACCGCCAGACGATGCTATTTTCCGCGACGATCCCGGCAGAGGTCATCAAGATAGGGATGGCGCACATGAAGCTTCCTATCAATATCGAAGTCGCGCCATCCGGCACCGCAGCCGAAGGGGTCATTCAGGAATTATTCATTGTCAAAAGAGAGTCAAAGCAGCGGCTTTTATCAAAATTATTGGCGCAATACCATGGTTCGGTCCTGCTATTTTCCAGGACGAAGATAGGCGCCTCGAAGATCACGCGTTTTATAAAAGGCATGGGATACAACGTGGCGGAGATACATTCGAACCGTTCGCTTGCCCAGAGGAGAGAGGCGCTTGAAGGTTTCAAGGTCGGCAAATACAGGATATTGGTCGCTACGGATATAGCGGCAAGGGGTATCGATGTAAGCGGAATAGAAGTTGTCATTAACTATGACCTGCCGGAAGATTCGGAGAATTATGTGCATCGTATAGGCAGGACGGCGCGCGCCGGCTGTGAGGGACGCGCTATCTCGTTCGCCACACCGGACCAGAGCGCCGACGTAAAGAATATCGAGCGGATCATCAAGACAGCGCTTCCGGTCTCGAGCCATCCGGAATTTCCGAAGGAAAGTTTTGTGACTACTCAGGCTGAAGGATTCCGCCCGCGTAGCGGCGCGCATAGAAGGCCCCATCGAGCCCGTCATTTCAGCGCGCACTTTCGACGCCCGAAAAGGCCATAATATTTCCAGAAGAGAGTGTCAACTCCGCGAAGATTAAAGAGTTGGCTATATAGGTAACATGGATTATCAAAAACTTTAAACTCCTCTCAAGGACCCTAAAAATAGAATCGATTTAATCCCTTCCAAAACGCCCGACACAAAATCGTATCGCTCATCGCCTTTTTATTTCTCAGGAATAGGCTATAACCTCATCTCATAGACCAATACATTGATCGATCTTTAAATTCACTTTGAGTTATCAAAAATCTGGTGCTACAATGTAATAGAACTATCTTAACAACGTCATGCCATGGAACTATTAAACAACATCATAAGTAGAACCTCGATTCTGCACCTGAACATACTGCTCCTTCTTGGGCTGGCCTTATTCGGAGGAACCATAGGGGGGCGTTTCTTCCAGAGACTGAAGATCCCGCAGGTAGTCGGATACATCGTCATAGGTATAATCCTCGGCCAGGCCTGCCTTAACATCATCGACAAAAAAATTACCGAAACCCTGCAGCCGCTCAGCTATCTTGCCTTGGGCCTGATAGGATTCATGATAGGCGGCGAATTAAAGAAAGATCTGTTCCGCAAATATGGAAGACAGTTTTTCACCATATTATTCTGTGAAGGTATGGCCGCGTTCCTGGCGGTCTTCCTCTTAATAGGTTTTTTCGGAAGCATGTTCTTCGGTGGCGGTTCGTTCTACTGGGCGTTCGGCCTCTTACTGGGTGCCATAGCTTCCGCGACCGCGCCGGAGGCGACGACCGATGTCCTGTGGGAATACAAGACGCGGGGCCCCTTGACCAGCACAGTACTTGGTATCGTCGCCATGGATGATGCTCTGGCGCTTCTACTTTTCGCGATCGCCGCAAGCGTTGCGGGAAGATTCCTGGGCCGCAACGGGATGGGTGGCTTACTATCCACTATCGCGCATCCTCTATATGAGATATTCGGCGCTATATTCATAGGAAGCGTCTCGGCCCTGATACTTACGAAAATAGTAAAAAAGTATAACGACAGGGAGAAATTGCTCGCGTTCTCGGTAGGAACTGTGCTTTTCGTCCTGGGATTGTCCATAGCCATAAATGTGAGTATGCTCCTGGCGGCCATGACGCTCGGCATGGTAGTCGTAAATCGCGAGCCCAGGATCAGTAAAGAGGTATTCAAGATGGTCGGCAGTTTCGCAGGGCCAATATACGTCCTCTTCTTCGTCCTCGTAGGAGCCAAGTTGAATTTCCACGACATCAATTATAAGATAATCCTCATCTCGGGGATTTACCTCATAGGCAGGACCGCAGGGAAGATGGCCGGTGCCAACCTCGGAGCCCGTATAGCCGGTTCACCGGATTCTATAAGGAAGTATCTCCCCTTTTGTTTGTTCAGTCAAGCGGGTGTCGCCATAGGCCTCTCTATCGTGGTGTATAACATCTTCCCCAGCGAGATCGGCAACTCCATAGTCATCACCATCATCGCCTCGACCTTCGTCGTCCAGCTGATCGGCCCTCCCTTCGTAAAATACGCCGTCACAAAGGCCGGGGAGGTGGGCCTGAACGTGACTGAGGAAGACGTGACCACCAGGACGAATGTGGGGGATATCATGGATAAAAAAGCTCCACTCGTACAGGAAGAGACCCCGCTGGCAGGGATACTGGATATATACACCAAAAGCCCCTATCTTAATCATCTCGTAATAAATAAGTACGGTAAATTGACGGGTGGCATAACCATGGATAGCATAAGGCATACCTTCATGCAGACGGACCTCGGCAATCTTTTACTGGCGCATGACATCATGGAACCCATAGCGGTAACGATAAAACCGGACTCGTCCCTCCTGGAGGCAAGAGAGCTTTTCGACAAATACGATATCGATTATCTTCCTGTCCTTAATAATAAAAGTGAGATAGAAGGATTTATAGAAAAGGGTATGCTCAACAAATTCGTCTCGGAAAAGATGATCGAGATAGAACGTAAAGCGTTTTCCCTGGGATAGAGCATACCTATCCGAAATTTTCTTGACATTGTTTGCGGAAGGAGTAGCATATCCTTAGAATTTGGGATTTACTCATATATAATTAAAAAACGCCCGGGGCAATCTCCGGCATGGAGGGATTTGCGATGAAAAAATGGATTATTCTGGCAGTAAGTATATTGGCGGTAATATTTATTCTCTCTCTCGCCAAGGACATGATAATAAAGGTATCGGTTGAGAAGGGCGTAAACTTAGTTACCGGCCTTCGGCTCAAGATGGGAAGCCTTAAGGTGGGATTGCTCGGAACGCTGGTCCAAATAAAAGATCTTGAGCTCCTTAACCCCGCCGGCTACAAGGACCGGACGATGCTGGACATGCCGGAAGTCTTTGTCGACTATGCCCTCATGCCCCTTCTAAAAGGAAAGATATATCTTACGGAAGTGCGCATAGACCTGAAAAAACTGGTGGTCGTGAAGAACGAAAATGGAGAACTTAATCTCGATGCCCTGAAAGTGGTCCAGGCCGAAAAAGAGACAAAAGGCAAAAGGCCGTCGGTGAAAAAAGAACTTAATGCCCCGCCGATGCGGATAGACAGCCTTACACTGAAGATAGGAAGCGTTATATATAAAGATTACTCTAAAGGCGGCGCGCCGGCGATCCGGGAATTCAACATCAACTTGAACGAAAAATATTCCGACATCGATGACCTTAACATCGTGGTCAGCCTGATCGTGATAAAAGCGCTTTCGAATACCACGGTGCCAAGTCTTGCCAATTTCGATCTTCAGGGATTAAAGGGAAACACCGGCGATGTCCTTGGCACCGCGCAGAAGCTTACGGGCGAGGCCGCGGCTAAGGTCCAAGCCGTGACAAGACGCGCCACCCGGGTTGTAGATGAGACGGGTTCGGTAACCAGGCAAGCGACGGATACCGTCCAGAAGACCACCGAAACATTACAAGACATCTTAAAAAATCCTTTCGGGTCAGGTGAAAAATAAACAAGGCCGCCGGCCAGAGAATGCCAGGGCGCCAAGTGCGGAGGATTTAAAAAATGGTAGCTCTCTTTGCTCTCCTTACCATTATAACGCTCTCTTTCATCGGTGTAAGGATCGGGGGCATAGCCCTGGAACTGACGGGCCTCTCCCCTGAAATAGCCTCGTTCCAGGCCCAGTCGGCTTTCTCCGGCACGGGTTTCACCACTACGGAATCGGAGGCGCTCGTCGCGCATCCCGTAAGAAGGCGTATAATACGCATCCTCATCCTCATGGGGAGCGCCGGGATAACCACATCCATCGCGACGCTGGTAATCACATTTCTCGGTCAGAGCGGAAAGGACGTTCTCGAACGGAGCACCATCCTCCTGATCGGGCTGGTGATCCTATCTATCGTCGCCCGCTCCAGATACCTATACCATATAATGAAAATAGTCATCGCCAAGGCGCTCAAACGATGGACCAAGATGCGCGTGTTTGATTATGAGCAACTTCTGGGTTTTAGTGAGGGCTACGCGATATCGAGAATAGCCGTAAAGGCCCATAGCTGGCTTAAAGATAAGCGGCTAAGTGAACTAAAGCTGGAGAGGCATGGCCTGACCGTATTGGCCATATACCGTAAGGCCGGAAAGAAAGAGAAATTCATGGGCGGTCTTACCGGGGAGACGATCATCAATGTTGGAGACATACTGATATGCTACGCTCCCGAAGAGGTCTCGGAAGCCATATCCAACAATACCATGCTTGAGACGGAACGGAAGACATGAAAAGGATCTTCCGTCTAACAGCCGGCGCGGCGCTGGCAATAATATTAAGTTCCTGCGCCCAGGCTCCAGTAAGGCCGCCGGTTCACCAAGTCGAAACAATCTATACCGCGCCCGTCGGTATCCCGGCCAGGCAAAATATCTGCCATGTAGTCGCTCCGGGAGAGACGCTCTGGCGCATAGCCAAGATGTACGATGTCGATATCGACGACATCATGAGGGCAAATGGTTTGAAGAGCCGCACCCAACTCAATATGGGACAACGGCTCACCATCCCCAGGGCGGCGCCCCTAAAGCCGGTGATACCGTTGTACGAGACGTCCAAATGGAAATATATAATAATACACCACAGCGCCACCGAGGCCGGAAACGCTCTGAGATTTTATAAATACCATAGAGGCAAGGGATGGGGTAACCTGGGTTATCA
>JAQUQN010000045.1 GCA_028716065.1 Candidatus Omnitrophota bacterium | reverse complement strand
GCTTCAGCGTCAACCTCACGAGGATCACGCCCGGTATTCCCGCCAGGATCGCCGTCAACGGTATGAGTACGAAGAGCATCAAGACCAGATTATTCAATGCCAGTGAAACGAGAGTGGTCGGGCCGGCAACCTGGACTATGTAAGCCAGGCGGCGGTCTATCATGACGGGCCTGGTATATACCCTGTACTTCATCCTCTTCGTATCGGGTGATTGGCCCCTGACAGTGTCGAAATAGTCTTCACCTTCCGATATATCCTCAAGGTCATCTTTATCGAGAAGCGCAACCTTTGGCATCGACTTCGACGCGACGATGAGGTTACCCTTGGCGTCGAGTATCTCGGCGAAGATGCTCATCAATTCTGGGTCTTTCCTCTTCTCCTCCACCCAGTTGCGCGCGATGATGGAGAAATTTTGTATCTCATTCAGGGGCGGGTTGCCTTCGAGCTTAATCATACCCGTGCTCCTCGCTTCCCAATAAGTCTCGATGGAACTGGCGATGCCTAAGGCCCGCGAACTCAATAGATCGTCAAAATCGCCGTAGAGGGTCCTGCTGAACCCGCCGTAAAGAAGCAGGCTGAACGACAAGAGCGTCAGCATCAGGAACAGCATATACCAGAGAATGACTTTAAAGCGTATCGATTTTAGAAACATCTCCCTTTAGCCTTTTTTGTAGTATTTAAGATTATATCCAATCAGCACATAATTACAAGAGATATGTGAGGTGGGCTCGAGCTATTATCGCTTGATGCTCTCTATGATCTTGCGTATCGTGTCGCTTGAGGCCGAAAATTGTGTCGACTCCGCGCAGCCCAGCACCATGAGGGCCTTGCCCTTATATACTACCAGCCGCCCTACCCAGAACACGAACACCTTATCTATTATCCCGGTGCCGTCAAGGATTATCCCTTCCAGCTTGTTTATACTGCTTGGCGTCGGCTGGGTCAGCACGTTGATGGTCGTAAATATCCTGGATAATTCCTGGCCCATCATGTCTTGAGCCTTCATGATATCGCCGGTCTCCAGTACGTAAAACATCGCTATGGCGGCTCCGTCCGGGCTTCTCACGATCATCCTCGTAGGCTCGCTCTGGCACTGCCATTCGTCGGGATACCATATCTTCAGGCCGAACGATAACGACTCTGTCTTCGCGCACGCGAATGGCGCGAAAAATACTGCCGTCAATATCAATAGTATAATGACGATATCGCGGATTTTGATCAATTCTTTACCTCAAATTTTCTTTCCAATAGGTCCAGTATGAATATCCTGGGCTCCGGGCCTGCGGGCTCACTTACGCGCCCGAGCACCATAAGGATCGCTTCAGACACCGCGATGGACGTCCCAAGATGCTGCGGCATGATGATGTTCGGTATATTTATCTCCCCCGCGAGCGCCTTCTGTATCACCAGAGGATCGCCGTAAGCCGGCACATAAGGCAGCATCTTTTCGAGCGCGGGCCGCGCGCCATCCGCTGAAGAGATACCCATGTATTCTTCCAGGGATAAGGTCTTGGGCCCGAAGACAAAGACGTTCACGCCAAAACCTATGGCATTTGGATTGACGATGCAGATATTTCTTTCACAGGCCTTTCGATACATGAGCACCATCGATTGCATCCTGGTGTAATCGGTCCCGTCTATTATGACAGAGGCGCCTTCAACAAATTCCGACACGTTCTGGGGCGTGACCCCGTCCTTATAGACATCGAGCCGCAATTCCGGGTTTATCTCCTTGAATTCCTTGGCAAGGACCCCGGCCTTATTCTGGCCGACGTTACAGGTAGTACTGCCATGCTGGCGGCTCAGGTTATGTACGACAAAATTATCAAAATCCGCGATCTTGACATGGCCCACGCCAAGCCTCACCAGTTGAGAGGCCGAGAGGCCGCCCATTCCGCCGCAGCCGGCAACGGCGATACAGGTATTACGGAGCCTCTCCTGCTCTTCGCGGGAAATTACCCCCAAATTCCTGTCTATCATCTCCGAATAAAAGGCGGTCGTCTCCATCCGCATTCCTCCTCTTAAGCGCTTCCTATTTCTATTTTAGTCTTAATAGTTCTCAGCCAGCAATTCGTAATATGCCTGGGGATGTTTGCATGCGGGGCATTCGGCAGGCGCTTCAGCGCCTTCCACGACGTATCCGCAATTGATACAGTGCCACTTCACGACCGTCTTCTTCCTGAAGACATCCTTATTGGCCATGTTGGCGATCAATTTCCTGTACCGCGACTCGTGGAACCTCTCTACCTTGGCTATCTGTTCGAACGAACGCGCTATCTCCGCAAAACCTTCATCTCTGGCAACTTTCGAAAAATCCTGGTAGAGTGTCGTCCATTCCAGATTTTCTCCGGCGGCCGCCTCCTCCAGATCCGTCTTTGTATCCTTTATCACGCCGGCCGGATAACTGGCGGTTATCTCGAGATCGCCTCCTTCGAGATATTTGAAGAATACCTTGGCGTGCTCCTTCTCGTTCTCCGCGGTCTCCAGGAAGATACGCGATATCTGCTCGTAACCCTCTTTCTTCGCGGCACTGGCAAAATAGGTGTACCTGTTCCTCGCCTGCGATTCGCCGGCGAACGACTTCAATAAATTCTTCTCGGTCTTTGTCCCCTTTACAGATTTAGACATACGCTTCCTCCTTTATGGTTAACCTTAAAATAAAGTCGCCTTAAAAAACGGCGTCATGTACCGTTTGCCGAGTTTCTTCTGGCACTCATGGCAGAATGTGCTTTTTTTCTTGTCGGTATCCGTAAGGCTGTTGGAAAAGGACATCACGCATTTCGGATTGGAACAGTGCGCCAGGCCCCATACGTGCCCGAGTTCATGCACCGCCTCTTTTACGGCCCTCTTTATGAACAAGCTATTATCGGGCTTGAGGCCGTAGAATTCGTTCCTGAGGCGTGCAAGCGAAATGATGGCCATCGATTTGGCCTTGTTGGCGACGCCAAATACAAAATTGAGGTCCTGGGAATAGAGGTCAACGTCCACGATTATGAGCGCGCACTCGACCCGGACATCGAGGGTGACTTTCCGGGCGATGGCGTCCAGTATCATCTCGGCGTTATACTGCTGCCTCGAGGGATCGTAGGCGGATTCCGGGATATCTCGCGGCTCCATCATCTCGACCTTCACGGTCATGGGAAGGGAGTCGGGAAGTTTCTCTTTGATGGCCTTCAATACCTTCTCGTCCACTGCTCCGGCCCTGATGAGAAAGATATGCTCGTCTATCACCTTCGCCTCAACAGGGCGCGCGGCGAGAGATGCCCCCGCGATAACAAACAAAATGATTACCAGCAAGCGTTTGATCATTTCTGCCCTTTCATGTACTATTATATCATCTGGAGCGCCACCGTGATAGCTGTAAGAAGCACCTGGCTCGCTATCGACATGGCGTTCCTTGTATTATCCCGCTTCTTCATCTCCGTCGCGATAGAGCCCATCGCGGTCAAATATACTATCCTCCTGGCGTTCTCCCGCTCGGTAAGTTCCTGGGACGAATCCATGTAATAATTATCCGCCTTCGGGGCGAGCGCCTTGTATAATTTTATCAGGTCCCTGTCTTTTATCCTGGATATCTTCACCTTATCATATTTTATGTCAAATATGCCCGATCCCTTGATATATTTCGATTTCCTCTTGCGCAGGAGGTTCAGATACTCTTCGAGCGCGAGGCTTCTCGCCATGGAGTCTTCCCACTCGTCATGGTTCACGTTATAGATAAGGGCCACCACCTTAAGCGCCTTGTCGTCGTCCAGTTCTTTGAACTTCTTGAATTCCTGCCCCTCTACCTTGTAGGCGCTCGGGTAGTGCATCGTGGCGCATCCGCTTATCATGGTTGCCAGAAGAAGGACCAGGAGGATATCCCGCGCGGGGGCCCTGCGCATCGCCTTCTTCTCGGAGCGCGCGCGCTTGTCTTTTAGTATCTTCTCCTTCGCCCTTTTTGAGCGCTTCCGCTTCTGCCTGCGGATCTTCTCTATCCGTTTGCGTTCCGCGGACTCTTTACCGAGGATCATCTCCTCTATCTTCGCAAGCAGCGTCCTGCGCGCCCTGAAACGGTTGAGCGCCTGCGAACGCTCAAGCATGCATTTGACCTCTATCCCCGTGGGAACATGCCTGAGGTACACGCCGGTCGCCACCTTATTGACATTCTGGCCGCCCGGGCCGCTCGACCTTATGAAATATTCTACCAGGTCGCTCTCCTTCACGCCGAAGCGCGCCATCCGCGCTTTGAGCGCCTCCTCTTTCTTCGGGTTCACGCCGAATTTAGTCATAAAAGAACGCGGTCAAATTTTACACCTCATCCATGTTAACTTCAGACGATCTTTAAGACTATCAGGGTTATATCGTCGAATTGCGGTTCTTTTCCGGTAAAGACCTCCATGGCCTCCAGGACCTTCTTCACGACCTCTTGTGCCGAGAGGTGCTGGTTTTCCCTGATAAGGCCCGTGAGACGCCCTTCTCCGAACTGCTCTCTTTTTGTATTGATCGCCTCAGTTATGCCGTCAGTGTAAAAAACTATTACGTCGCCGGGAGATATCTTAATTTTGTCGTCATGCAGTTCGATATCTTTGAAAACTCCTACCGGAAAACCATGCGCCTTCAGGAGCACTATATCGCTTGGCTCCTTTCTCATCACAAGAGGCGGATTGTGTCCCGCGTTACTATAACCGAGCGTCATCTTTTCCGTATCCACTATGGCGTAAAACAGAGTGACGAACATGCCGGATTTTGCCTCTGAAGCGATTATCTTGTTTACCTGTTTGATTATCTGGGATGAGGTAAGGTTGGCCGGGTCGATGCTCCTGATCAGGGTCTGTGACAACGCCATGAATATGGCCGCCGGTATGCCCTTACCCGATACGTCACCGATCTCGATAGCCCACTTATCCTTGTTTATAGGTATGAAATCATAAAAATCGCCGCCGACCTCGCGCGCGGGAAGGCTGAACGCCGCGACGTCTATCCGCCCTATCATGGGCATCACCGTGGGCAAAAAATTCTGCTGGATGCCTTTGGCGATCTCAAGTTCTCTCTGAAGACGTTCTTTCACGGCAGTCGTCTCCTGCAACCTTCTGATATGCTCCTTCAGCCTTACAGACATTCTCTTGAAGGATACCGCCAGCTTTTCTATCTCGTCGCCCGTATATATATCGATCTTGGAATCGAGCTTTCCGCTTCCTATCGCCTCCGTCTCGCTGACCAGCCTGAGTATGGGCGTCGTGATCCTCCTGGAAAGCATCAGGGATATGACACAAACTACGGCGGCCATGACCAGTGACCCGCCCAAAAATATGATCTTGTCTTTCCGTATATAGGTGCTGATTTTCCCGGTGGTATCGGCGGTCGTCTGGGCTATTTTTTGTTTTGTCTCCTTGATGGGTTCGAGAAATTCGTCTATATAAGTGGTAGCCGCGATCCTCAGATTCGTCCCCTCCACGGGAACATGATAGAGGTATTTATCCCTGATCGCGCCATCGGCATCTTTCCATTTATAGTAACCGTCTCCGGCACGCGGCGATTTCATGTTCTGCAGCAATACGTAAAAATCCGGCAGGGTATTTTTAAGTTCGTTCAGGTCGACGCCGATGAGTTTCTGATTATAATGAAATACATTTATACCATTCGAATCCAGGACCGAGGTGTATCCGGTCTTGCCCACGGGTTGTACCGCTATCCGGGCCAGGACCTCATCCTGCCGGAGTTCTTCCTGGTTCAGCTGTGGATGGGCGCTCACGTAGATCTCCATCTGCCTGGCCACGTCTTCCGCCTTCTCTTTTATTATAGCCTTGCCCAGGTCTTTCAGGGCGCGGGTGCTGTCGGATATGGCGCTTTCCCCAAGCTCAAAGGTAGTATGTACGGCGTAATTACCCATGCTCTGAAGGTCGCTTAACCCCATGTAGCCGAATATGAGTAATGGAAGTGCCGAAAGCGCCAGGAACGAAAGCAATAGCTTTATCCTTATGCTTAACCTTAACCTCTTACCGTGCCTCGTCTTCATATTCTCTTTTCTTTTAAATGGGCATCGAATAAATTAATAAATTAGGGACAGCTACCGTTTATTTTACCTCAAAAAACGGCTGCTGTCCCTAATTTTATTCGCTACTGTCTGGGGCAAGGCCCCTCTTTCCTACTTCTTATCTATCTTCTGGAAAGTAGCAGTCTTAACAGTGCCTTCTGCAACATCCGCGGTCGCCTTGGCAGCTGTCGTGACAGGATTGTTTTTTTGAACATTCACCGTGTCAACGACTCCCTGCGCTGCGGTCTGGACTACGTCTCCCGTATCCTCCGCAAACGTCTGCACCGGCTCGAATCTGCCTTCATCGCTGTCGGCGGCATAAGCCAATCCGCAAGCGAAAGCGAGGGCCATTACGAGTACCACTAACTTCTTCATATTCCCTTCACCTCCTTGGGGGGTGTAAAAATTCCGTATTATTATATAAAATAAACCGCTTTTTGTCGAGATTTTAATGTTAATGCGTGAATCGAGGCGCCTATGCGCCCTCCTTGCCGGAAAGGGCCTCAAATATACCTTTGAGAATGTCAGTGGTCGGATGGATCTTCTCATCCTCGTTACACTTATTTACGAAAAGGATTATCGTCATGTCTCTCTGTGGCGAATAGAGCATGAATGAGGCGAAACCAAGGATCTCCCCATTATGGCCGATGAAACCTTTGAGGTCCATGATGCCGAGGCCGAATTCCATGCCTTCCACGCCAGTGCTGACCCAATCCTGCTGCTCTTTTCTCATCGCGTTGCCTATAAGACTCCCTTTTGCCAGCACCCTTAGCCATCTCTTCAGGTCATATATATTGGAGATCATCGCTCCGCCTGCCCAGGGTATCGAAGGGCTGATCTTCGTTATGTCTTTCAGGCCTCCTTTCCCGTCATCCATGTAGCCATGACTGTACCTTCCTCCTATATATGGCGTAACCGGGAAATTCGTGTGATAGAGCCCGAGCGGCTTTATTATTCTTCTTGAGACCTCACTTTCGATCTTTGAGCCGGTCACCTTCTCGATGATCATGCCCAGGAGCGTATAATTACTGTTCGAATATTTCCATTTCTCTCCCGGGGCGAAATCCGGCTTGTGTTTCAAAACGATATCTATCTCTTCCTGCGGGGTCCACTTTCTCAGGGGATCTGCCAGGTAGGCCTTCTCGAAATCCTTGTCCTCTACAAAATCGTATATTCCGCTGGTATGGTTCAAGAGCTGGCGGATGGTGATCCTGCCGGAATTGGGTATCCGGGGGAAAAATTTATCCAGCTTATCGTCCAGGCTCAGCTTCTTTTTCGCGGCGAGCTGCAGGACCACCGTGGCGGTAAATGTCTTCGTATTGCTCGCGATGCGGAACCTGCAATCCGGCCGCATCGCTGTTTTCGTCCCGATATCACTCAGGCCGGCCGCATAGACCCAGGCCCTCCTGCCATGCCACACGCCCACGACGGCGCCTGGAATATTATATTTCTTGATGACCTCATCTACGACTTTGGCCATCCCTGTGGATAGCTCGGTCCTGAAAGCCGTCTCTAACCTCGTGATCACCAGGACCAACAACACCGTTGCTATGATAAACCAAAAAAAGATCTGTCTCATCTTTCACCTTTCATTCATGAAGCCCTATTTCCTGGCTTTACGCTTTTTGGAAACCGGCCTCTTTCTGCTGAATTTACGGCCTTCGGATCCCCTCTCTTTATCAAAGCGCCTTTCCTGCGCCGGGGCCGCCTGGGCCTGGGGCCTGTTATCATGGCTTGTTTTAAACTGGCTGGGGCGTTTACGCTTTGCAAAACAATCTTTGCAATATACGGGACGGCCGCCGCTGGGCCTGAAGGGGACTTCGCATTCCTTGTTACAATCCGCGCAGATCGCTTTATGCAAGGTCCGCTCCCTGTAATTATTCTCCTGGCGCGGCTCCTGCTGATGGTGAGGACGGTCGAAGTGTTGGGCGGGCTTTGCCGAACACTGCCCTATAAGGATATCTAACTTCTTCTCCAGGAAACTTAACTGCTGCTGCATCTTAACTATAAGTCCCGCTATGTATGGTCCAAGATCCGACTCTCCGGAATGGCTTTCGCGCTTTAAACGTTTCTTCATCTTTCTCCTTTTTTTGAGCGGAAATAATTCGCGACCGACCGGTCGTATGTCCTCTCCGCCTTCTTGTCGAAATAACAGGCCGG
>JAQUQN010000044.1 GCA_028716065.1 Candidatus Omnitrophota bacterium | reverse complement strand
AACGGCAGGTAATATAATAATTCTTCTACGGTCCTGATGCCTATCCTCGAAAGTTCTTCGCTCCTCTTGGGCCCCACGCCCTTTATGTAGCGTACTGGTGTCGTGAGTGTATCTTTTTTTTCTTGCATATTTTAAATCCGTGTGCTACGATAATCGCCCTGTAACCAAAAAACGGAGAACGGACAAGATGTCAAAAGTATGCGAAATTTGCGGTAAAAAACCCCTTGCGGGCAGAACCATAACGCGCCGGGGCCTTGCCAAGAAAAAAGGCGGCGTCGGCCAGAAGATAACCGGTATATCACCGCGCAGGTTCCTGCCGAATCTCAAGACCGTCCGCGCCCTCGTAAAGGGCGTACCCATGAGAATAACCGTCTGCGTTAAATGCCTCAAGTCCGGCAAAGTAATAAAAACCGTCTAATTCTAGCACATCCATCAGGGTTTTTCAATACAGGGCGGGTATATTATACTTCAAACGCTATGCCTGGATGGCAGATCTGAATTGTAGCGGTGCGGTCTTATTTTACAACTCTCAAGGATACTGCTTATGTTAGGCAGTATCTGGATAGTTATGGGTAGTTTTTTAAGGGAACTTTCAAAAAGAACCGGGACCTCGACCCGGTGAGCGCGTTCCCTGGTTAAAAATACCCTTGCTATGAAATCCTTGCCTTCGATAGAAAAAGGGTAATACCGCGTCCAACCCTTCCTTCCCATATCCATATTCTCCAGGTCAAACCTAACGGCAAAATCGGCCAAAAAGGTGCCATACTCATCCATGATGTCTCTTTTGGAAGACCCGTTGAGAGCATCCATCTTGTAGATGAAAAGCGCCAGACATACCGCTTCGCATTTGTGCCTGAATAGACTGTTATATTCGGTTAAATTTACTTTACTCTGTGGGTTTAGAGCGTAGGTTTCACAGGACAATTCCTGCGGGAATTGAATGCTTTGAGCCAGAAAGACGATAGCCAGTATTACAGGCGCTCCCTTCTTCACAAAGCCCTTTCTTATAGAAGAAGTATATCATGTAATACGTATTTTTCAAGCCCTGCTAAATATTTAGATAAGATCGAGATCGGTTATCGTCATGTCGAGCGCGACGCCCGTACAACCGGATAGCACAAGTATAATCTCATCGACACCGACCAATGACAATGTCGCCGGTAGATCGATTATGATCTCTTTCTCTACCCCTCCTGTATTTACAAAATTTATCTTATCAATAAGCATGCGGATTTGGAGCGTACTGTTTATGTCTCTCTGTTTTATTTCAAATTTACCTATACCCACATCTGTCGTTGACTTATAGGTCAGCTTAAGCTTTGTCCCGGACAGATTGGCGTTATTCTGGATAAAAGCCGTGTAACTGTTTGAGGTGAAAGCCGGGCTTATTATAAAGTATTCATCTCCTGAACGATAACTCGTTGCGGCTCCGCTGCCCCACGTGTAGGCATTGCTGGCGCCGGAGATCAGGTCGGCCGGTCCATATTGCTGATAGATCGATTGTAACCTTGCATAAAGCCCTTTGTCCTGCAAGTACGTGGTCATGTGCTCGGGACCTTTTCCTGCCATGCCGATAAGGAAGGTAGCGACATTGGTCACGATCTGTTCATGAATGACAGTATTTGTTGAAGTGTTAAATCCTTCCCATAGGCCGTGCGTGGTCACCAGGTCCGGATGTGCGACAAAGATATCGGCGAGGAACTGGTCTATTGCGGCCGGGTCAACCATGTGAGCGGCACCCAGCGTATAAAGAGAAGCCACCGTCTCGTTGCGCGCCGCGGTATTAACCGAGATCTCCGCGATACCGGCATTACCCGCATAGATACTTGGTGCTGAATAACATGCTGATAAGAAACCGGGCAAGTTCCTCTTCGCGGAAAAATCCAGCGCTATATTGACAAAATTGTGCAGCGCTTGATTCATAGCCGGATTATCTATTTCGGGCATCGTCAGCGTCGGCCACAGCATCTGGAAGGCACCTCCGTCATACGGCGCCACGGTATATACGGTGCTCCCGTCGCTCATCACATAATCCTGTATCTGCCCGTTGAGACCGGCATAGACGCTGTCTCCGAAATTATAACGGAGCATCACGAAAAGCGCGCCGGCGCGGAATTCGCTTCCAAAATTATCGACGTGGCCGCCCAACCAACTATTGGTGACAAAATTCCAACCGGTTTTGAAAGATCCTGTGCCGGCGTCATAGAGGTAGCTATAACCTTCCGCCTGCGCGTCCAGAAATTGCTCCATCTTCTGTTTTATCAACTGGACATCGGCATTGCCCGCAAGGCTGGGATCGGAGAGCGCGCCTATCGCAGCGCCAAGACATGCGGAAAGGTTAGAATTGTCACCGAAAACAACCTGCTTTCCGTATGCGCCTCCGTCTCTCTGCCATGCACTGCCGTTAAAAGACATCCATGGCAAAAGCCCTTTATAACCGAGCGTCTGCTGATCGGATAAAAGCGACGTCATCATCTTATTGAGCGCCGCTATGGCATCCGCCTGTGACATTTTCTCCGCTATGATATCACTGCTTATTACATTGGCCAGGAGTTGCGCGTAGAAACCTATGTTCGTCGGTTGTGTATAATTCTTGTGGTAGATCCCTTCGTGCGGATAGCCATAGATCGGTTCGACCACACCTGTCCCCGGCGCGAAGTAATCCATACCGACATCGATGAACTGCTGCAACGTTTTGGGAAGGAGAAGCGTCCAGTTCGCATCAGAATATGCCCTTATTTCCTTCAGGGCGCCGGTAGATTCGTCATAAATATAACGATGGGAAAGCTCGCTGTTCAGTGCCGTCTCTCTTCTCGATTTATCGACCCTGCCATAACCCTGGCCATTCCAATTCTCATCAAGATAATGGTAATAGACGTTGCCGTCGCCATCCGGTGTAGCATACGTTACGGACTCCCTGAGACCGGAGGCATAAAAAGTGTATGTGCCGCCATCCATATACGTCTTATTTATCACCACGCCGTTAACATCGTATTCCGTGATGACATAGAGTGAAGTAAAACCGTCATCTAGGTAGCCGTATTCATATTGCACCTGTGTAGTATTCGAATAATAAACTAACGTATATGCTTTCACGCCTTCCGCATCCGCCGTGTTCCTTACCACCTTCTCTATCCTTCCGTATCCCTGCCCTGCCCAGTCTTCGTTAAAGTAATAATAACAAATGTTATCCTGCGCATCGGGAACAGGTAGGGTCTTGGATTCCATCCTATTTGCCGTGTCATTGTAATACGAATAAGTTATCCCCGTCGCCGGGTCGAACTTTGTCTTTATCTTATAAGGCGAATCATAGTAATAAGTGTAACTGACTATAAGATTTGTCCAATTTGCGTCAGAATATAAATTCTTCGTATCTATGCGGTTTATGACTCCAGGATAATAAGTTATGGAACACGAGAGATGCCCATCCACAGGTTGCGATAATACATACTTGTCCATCCCATGCCAACTCTCATTAATATAATGAAGATAAATTACTCCTGACACGTTGGTATTGGCGTAAGTTTTGGACTCTAACCGATTCGTGGCATCATTATAATAAGCATAAGTTGCCACGAGCGTTTTATAGTAGATATCCGAATAGGCCATCTTTTCCTTTAATCTTCCTGTTGCATCATCATAATAAATGTAGAGATGCGCATATTCTTCGCCCTTGTATTTCTTTCTTGACCTATCTATCCTGCCGTAACCCTGACCGTTAAAGTTCTCGTCCATGTAGTGGTAGTAGATATTACCTTGCGTATCAGGGACTACAAGCTGCCTGTACTCTATCCTGTTCGAGGTATTGTTATAGTGGTAGTAGATGGAGGAATAGCTCTTCCAATTTGAATCCGAATAGGCCTTACGGCAGCGTATAGTGTCGGTTTTTCCATAGTAGAAGTATATATACGATAATTCACCATTTGACGCCGTCTGTCTTTTTGCCTTGTAGATCCTGCCGTATCCCTGGCCATTGAAGTCTTCATTGAAGTAATAGTAGTAAATATAACCTGCGGCATCGGGAGCCAAAAGCGCTTTAGACTCCAGTCGGTTATAAGTATTGTTATAATAAGTATAAGTGGTACCTGTCGCGGCTTCAATCTTGGATTGAAGTCGGCTATAGCCATTATTATAGTAGGCATAAGTGGTGACGAGGTTTGCCCAGCTGGCGTCTGAATATGCGTTCTGTGTCTGGAGCCTGCCATAGGCATCGCCATAATAACTATAGATATGTGACAATTCTCCGTTAATCGCGGTCTGTCTTCTTGATCTATCTATCCTGCCGATACCTGTCTTGGCCCAGTTCTCATCCATGTAGTGATAGTAGATGTTGCCCTCGGAATCGGGCGATACAAGAGTCTTGGACTCCTGCCTATTTGTAGTATTGTTGTAATACGAGTAAGTGGAAAAGAATGTCGTCCAGCTAGCATCGGAATAGGCGTTCTTAGCCTCTAATCTTCCAGTCGAATCGGCATAGTATATATAGGTATATGAAAATTCACCGTTTAAGGCGACTTGTCTCTTAGATTTATCAACCCTGCCGTAGCCCTGAGTATTCCAGTCCTCATCCATATAATGGTAGTAAATATTTCCTGAGGTGTCGGAAGTTACTAGGGTCTTGGATTCTATTCTATTCGTATCGTTATTATAGTAGGTATAGGTAGCTACGGCTTTTGTCCATGTAGCCGTGGCATAGGCGCTACTGGTTTTGATCCTGGCCGGATTATCGGCATAATATGTATAAGTATAAGATAGTTCCCCGTTTAAGGCGACCTTGCGCCTGGATTTATCGACCCTGCCAAATCCCTGGCCATTGAAATCCTCATCCATATAGTGGTAGTAGATATAACCATAGTAGTCCGGCCTTACGAGCTGTCTGTATTCTATCCTGTTAGCGGCATTGTTATAATGGTAGTAGATGGATGAATAGCTCTTCCAATTCGCATCCGAATAGGCCTTGCGGCAGCGTATTCTGTCGCTGCCGGCATAGTAGAAATATATATAGGATAGTTCGCCGTTTGAGGGGTCCTGTCTTCTCGACTTATAGATCCTACCATAACCCTGGTTATTCCAATTCTCATTAAGATAATAATAATAGATATTGCCTGCCGCATCGGGTGCATCGAGCGTCATGGATTGCATACGGCCGTTTGAGTAGTAGGTATAAGTCGCGCCGGTTGGCCCCCTCGTGTCCGCTTTCACGTTCTTCTGCTGGTCAGAATATCCTTCTATGGCATTTTTGACATTGACTATTACCGATGCATTTGACTGGCCTGATATCAAAGCGCTCGCTGTCATTGTACCGGATGGGTTTTTGAGCGAGCTTCTGCTATCTAGCAAATCTGCCCCTGCCGCCCAGGAAATTTGCTGCCATACAAACAGGATAAGCACAGAAAAAACCGCTACTTTAAAAATATCCTTTAGCTTTATCATATTCCACCTCTCTTTGGATTGCGTAAGTTTTTAAATATGTAAAATAAAACGGCCGGGTCCATCATAGACTCGGCCGTTCTTGTAAACTTGTAAAAAACCAACGGGCTTTTCCTTAAAAACATGCTTTTACCCCCGTTGCATCTTGAATATCTCTCTGGAATTTACTATAGCACTAAATACAATCATTGACAAGCATAATAACTGAGTATTGCATCTTTAACTTAATGCCTGGCTATATTACAAATCAGCCTATCTCTTCTTCCCTGTGCAGGCCTACCGGCTGGGAGGCGAACGTGAGATATTCGAGGCGTTTCAATTTAAAATCTAAAAGATAAAAAGCCAGCGCGAGCGACGTTAACGCCGAAAAGAAATAACCGTAACCGAGGAACGTCGTCTTTAGCATCATAGTGATGAAAGTGAATAAACCGTTGGTCAACAGGAAAAAGAAAGATACCGCCAGCGCGATACCCTTAAAATCAAAATAGAGGATAGTGATTATGGATATAAGTAAAAGCGCGTGTAGATATGCGCCGAGCACCGTTATGCGAAACACCGGTATCTGGGCAGCCTGCAGATGCAGATATCCTGCTATGTCGTAAGCGAATGTAACGGCCAATAACGTTATTACGCCCTGATATATCATGACGACCGTCAGGCCGTTACGCAATGTTTCCACCATTTCCCTCTTAGCCTGCCTTATCACGGAATAGGAGCCCTTGTCCAGGACCTGGATATAGAAGGCCTTGTATTTCTTATAGAAATGGGTCTCCACGTGTACCAGAAAGAACGAAAGCGAAGGTATTATTGTAAGGTATGCTATGAATACAGGATGTTCGTAAAGAGGATATGACCTCAAAAATGACGCCACCTTGAGCGCCTGAGGAGAGAGCCATAATACTATCTTATCTATCCATATCGCGGCATTATAAAATATCCCTATCAATACCAGGACGTAGTTATTACGTAGAAAAGAAAAGATGTTGATGTCAAAACTTTTTCTGGAACCCAGTTCTACAAATACCCTTGTCGAGAGCATCCCCACGATGACAATACTGCCTGCCAGATATCCCGCGAAATAACCATTCAGTCCCGATAGCCTGCCCAGTCCTACCGAACCCGCCACGATAATGAAAGATCCTGAAAGAAAAGCGATGCCTATCGCTTTATAATCTTTGAGTGTCGAAAGGAATATCATGATGTGCCATAGAAGGCTTATCGCCAGATATATCATCACTATCAGGAATTTGCGCAATGCCGGACCTTCGGCAGCCGCAAAAAACGCGATCCCGATGAAGGCCTGCACCATGAGAAGGGATAATGCCGAAGAATTGAAAGCGGGAGAAAGCATATCCCCCTCTTTCAGATATAATCTGTCGGCCAGATAACGCGACAGGGATAGAAAGAAAAATCCGGCAACTATAAGAGAGAACGCGAATATGTAAACGATGACGGTATTGAAATAAACCATCTCGAACATGTCCATGTTCGAAGGGCGAAAATAGGAAAGGAGGAATATCGTTACTATGCTTATGATCCACGGACCGGAAAAGACCAGCGCGGAATAAAAATGGGCCTTGATAAAATCGATATAAGTATCGCCCTCCAGTATCTTCTCTATCCTGAAACCTATACCGGCCACCTGACCTCCTCCATGTAATGGCTGTAAATACCCTGATACTCGGCTATCAAATTATCCATCTGATAATATGCGCTGATACGCCTTCTTCCGGCCGCCGCCATCCTTTTATATAACGATCTGTCCTTTACGATCCTCATGATCGCTTCGGCCGTCGCGCTTGGATTACATATCGGTGTTATGATTCCGCTCGGGCCGATCAGTTTATCATCCGTGGATGAGCCGTACAGAAGCTCGGCACACGCGCCGACATTGGTAGCGACTACCGGAATACCATATGAGCCCGCTTCCAGCACGACGATGGGCTGGGCTTCGCTTATGCTTGTAAGGACCACCACATCCAGTTCGGGATAGTATTTCGTAAGATCGACCTTGCCGGTGAACGTTAACAGTTCTTTAAGCGACTCATTCTCCGCCAGGGCCAGGCATTCTTTGTAATAATCCTCATCTTCGTCGGTAGGCCCGATCACATAAAATTCCGCGTCTTTAACTGTTTCCCCGATGATACGGCACGCCTTTATGAACGTCTTCACGTCCTTAATGGGCACTACCCTCCCCACAAAACCTATGCGGATTTTTTTGTCGGGCTTATCAATATCCGCCGTACGTGGAACCGACATGTCTATGCCATTTGGTATTATCCTGGTCTTCTCCGGCGGCGCGCCTTCCTCTATCTGTATGCGCCTGTTTCCCGCATAAAGCGTTATGATCTCGTCCGCATTTTCGTACGCAAGCTTACTGTAGAAAGAGAATAGGTTTATCCACCATTCCTTGAAGAACTCCTCGCCCTCAACCACTTTTATCTCGTTGGCCGTCTCCGAATATATCCAGTCGGCATGCGCTATCTCTATCTTTCTCTCGCGCGTATAGATACCGTGTTCCGTCAGGATAAATGGCCTGTTATAGTACAACTTGGCCATCACACCCAGTACACCGGCGTAGCCGGTAGAGACCGAATGGTACAGGGAAGCTATTGGTAGTTTCGAACGCAAGAGCGAGAAGAAGGGCAGGTACATGAAACGCCACGTCCAGAAGAAGTCTATGAAGGAAGGCTCCGGTATCTTCTCGACATATAAACGTTCCAGGACGCGCCAGGACTCAAAAGAATATGCCAGGTCATAAAGGTCGACCGTTCTCGTCCTTTCATCGCCGACGATCTTAAAGACTTCTTCGAAATTAGACGGCTCGTTCCTTTTGAGCCTGACCAAAAAATCTTCTATCGCTTTAAAGTCGTTCTTCCCGGCGGGCGCGGTACGTTCGCGTGAAATGAGATAATCGAATATATATAATTCCCTGTAGTCCACGACATTTTCGGGAAGATCATAATGCATCTTTTTGTCACCCGTGCGATGGGGTCCCAGATATATAATAGAAAATGTCCTGT
>JAQUQN010000043.1:1453-8503 GCA_028716065.1 Candidatus Omnitrophota bacterium | reverse complement strand
GTCGGCGATGGTCTGCGCCCTTGCCACGGCGCATTCAATAACCGGGAAGGGGCATTATAAAAAACTCATGCACGAAGCCTTTAACTGGTTTTTAGGCGATAACAGCCTGAGGCAGGTTGTTTACGACAGGGTCACCGGGGGGTGTTATGACGGCCTGGGAGAGAGAAATATCAATCTCAACCAGGGGGCCGAATCTATTACCTCGTACCTTTTGGCAAGACTAGCTATAATATAGGCGGGATGAGCAATGGCCGGCAGGTATTCAATGCCATACATATATATCACAAACGCTAATATAATCCTTAAAGACCACATTCTAGAGAGATCCTCACTTACAATAAATAATGGGAAGATAATAAGTGTCGGGAAGAAGACCCGGCCGGGAAAAGACTCTACCGTAATCGATGCCAGAGGCTGCTTCGTCTCGCCCGGATTCATAGATACGCACATCCACGGAGAGCCTCAGGATATCTTCGCCAACGAGATAAAGCATGGAACCACCTCGATACTCCAGACGCTCCATTGCGACAGCCTGAATAGAATTTACAAAAAGGTGGAGAAGATAAAGAAGTTCAAAGAAAAAAATATTCTGGGCGCAAACCTGCTAGGCATCCGGCTGGAAGGGCCGTATATAAATAAGGATAAGGCCGGCGCACAGAATAAAAGATTTATACGAAGGCCTGATAAAAAAGAGGCCCTCCATATAATAAAGCGGTGCTCGCCGCTTTTAAAAGTAATGACATTGGCGCCGGAGATCAAAGGGAGCGGGGCCATAATAAAAATATTGAAAAGAAATAATATCATCGCCTCGATCGGCCATACCGACGCCAGTTATAAGGAAGCGATTGACGGAATAATCGCAGGAATGACCCACGCCACGCATGTTTTTAATGCGATGAGCGGTCCGGAAAAACACAAACCCGGAACCGCAGGAGCCGTTCTTACCGATTCCAGGGTCAGGGCCGAGATCATACTGGACCTGATACACGTTCCCGCGGCTTATTTCGACCTCATCTTGAGCCTTAAGAAACTCGATAATATAATACTGGTAACTGACTCTGTCAGGGCCGCCCCTCTGCCCGGAGCGAAAAAAATAAGAGGCGCGTACAGGTTTAAGAGCGGCAAACTTGCCGGTTCCGCCATGACGATGATGGACGCGGTGAAGAATGCGGTAAAAATCGCCGGCATTTCATTGAACAATGCCGTGATGCTTGCTTCCCTTAATGCGGCAAGGCTTCTGAAAGTGGAACAGAACAAAGGCAGCATAGCAATTGGCAAGGACGCGGATATCGTTATATTCAATAAGAATTTTGACGTGAAAATGACGATTATACGTGGTAAAATAGTATATCGAAAATGGTTATAGGGTTTATAGAGTTTATAGGGTTATGGGGTTTGTAGGGTTATCGTACTTAACCCCAAAAACTCCATAAACTCTAAAAACCCTATAAACCCTATGAACTCAAACAGTCGAAAGAGCGCAGTATGTGCGGGATAGTAGGATACATAGGCGAGAGAAAAGCGCAGGACGTCTTGCTCAAAGGGCTGTCGAGGCTTGAGTATAGAGGCTATGACTCGGCGGGCGTGGCCATCCTACATGGCCACAAGATGGATCTCGTGAAAAAGAGGGGCAAGCTCAAGGTCTTGGCCGAGGAACTGAATTCCGGCCCCATCCCCGGGGCGATAGGCATAGGCCACACACGCTGGGCCACGCACGGAGCGCCAAGCGATGTGAACGCGCATCCGCATTTAGATTGTAAGAGAAGAATAGCGGTCGTCCATAATGGGATAATAGAAAATTACCTGGAACTGAAAAATACGTTGATCAAGGAGGGCCACAAGTTCATTTCCGAAACCGACACGGAAGTCATACCGCACCTGATAGAGAAGTTCTATAAAGGCAACATCGAAGAGGCGGTGCGTAAGGCCTTGAAATTACTGAAGGGAACCTACGCCATAGCGGTGCTACATAAGGACGAGCCGGATAAGATCATAGGGGCGAGGTGCGATTCGCCTCTAATAGTGGGCGTTGGGAAAGGCGAGAATTTCCTGGCGAGCGATGTTCCGGCGATATTGGACTATACCAAGGATGTAATTTACCTCGAGAATCACGAACTTGCAGTGCTCACGAAAGCCGGAGTCGTAGTTAAAGAACATTCGGGCCGCAGGGTTGCCAAGAAAGTGGCGCGCGTCAAATGGGATATAAGCCAGGCCGAAAAGTCAGGTTACAGGCATTTCATGCTCAAGGAGATATTCGAGCAGGGAGATATTTTAGAAGCCATACAGACCGAAAGGCTGAGAGACGGCCGGATCAGGTTCCAGGAACTTGCGATAAGAGATAATATATTCAAGCGGGTTAAGAGAATAGCCATAGTCGCCTGCGGTACGGCATACCACGCAGGCCTTACGGCAAAATACATGCTTGAAGAACTGGCAAAGATCCCATGCTGGGTGGACACCTCGAGCGAATTTCGCTATAGGGATCCCATAGTCGATAAGGAGACGCTTGTCATAATCGTCTCGCAGTCCGGAGAGACCGCGGATAGTCTTGCGGCACTACGAGAAGCGAAAAAAAGAGGCGCTACGGTCTTGAGTATCTGTAACGTCGTGGGCAGTTCCATAGCGAGAGAATCGGACGGCGTGATATATATCCACGCCGGGCCCGAGATAGCCGTCGCGTCCACCAAGGCTTATACGGCGCAACTGGCTATATTCTATCTATTGACGCTTCACCTCGCAAAATTGAAAAATACCATTAAGACAGCAAGGTATAACATGCTTATAAGGGAATTCAGGCGTGTACCGAATTTAGTCAAAGAGCTACTCTCGGAATATAAGCCCGATTATAATCCGCTTGCCGCCTACGCCCAGGAATTCAAGAGATATTACAATGAAAAACACAACAAGTCCTTCTTCTTGTATCTGGCGAGAAACATAAATTACCCCAACGCGCTCGAAGGGGCGTTGAAGCTAAAGGAGATATCATATATAAGCGCTGAAGGTTATCCAGCCGGCGAGATGAAACATGGTCCGATAGCTCTTATCGACGAGAACCCATGGGTCGTTTGCATAGCCATCGCATCGAAGACATATGATAAGATGATATCCAACATCCAGGAGATAAAGGCGAGGAACGGCATAATAATCGCGGTAGCGACCGAAGGCGACAAAGAGATACTCCATCACAATATAAATTATCTGATAGAGATCCCGAAGGTCGAGGAACTTTTCTCGCCCCTATTGGTTGTGATACCTTTACAGCTTCTCGCCTATTACGTGGCCAGGGAATTCGGCTACGACATAGATCAACCGCGAAATTTAGCAAAATCGGTTACGGTAGAATAAATTGTGTTCATTGAGTTTATAGGGTTTGTAGGGTTAACATTATAACCCCATAACTCTATAAACCCCATAACCCTATAAACCGTTATGACTGGAACCCTATATGTTGTCTCCACGCCCATCGGCAATCTCAAGGATATCACTCTTCGGGCTATTGAAACATTGAAGAGCGTAGATCTGATAGCCGCTGAAGACACCCGCCATACGAAGATATTGCTTGATAGATATTCCATTAATACCCACACGACGAGTTATTTTGAATATAACAAGGTTCAGAAAGCCGACTATCTCCTGAAGATTTTGAACGAAGGTAAATCCGTCGCCTTGGTATCGGATGCCGGAACGCCCGGGATATCAGATCCCGGCTATAAGATCATACGGCTTTGCATAGATAATGGTATAGGGGTAGTCCCGATACCAGGCCCCTCGGCGCTTTTGACAGCGCTCACCATTTCCGGCAAACCCACCGATAAGTTTGCGTTCGAGGGTTTCCTGTCAAATAAGTCTGCCAGAAGGAAGAATCAGTTAAAAAAACTAAAGTCAGAAGAAAGAACGGTTGTCCTTTACGAATCTCCACATAGGATCCTGAAACTTCTTGAAGATATCATCGAGGTATATGGAGACATGCAACTCGTTCTGGCAAGAGAAGTTACGAAAAAATTTGAGGAAGTAAGGCGCGAGAAGGCATCGCTCCTTTTGGAGCATTTTAAGAAGGCTAAGCCAAGGGGCGAGTTTATCGTTATAATTTAAACCTCCTACACCTACGCGGTGTCTGTGGATAACACCGCGTAGGTGTAGCTTGACAGAATGAGGGAAGTATGGTATACTTACCCAGACAATTGAGATTAAAACCCTTTTAAATCCGGTCCAGAGAGTCCGGGAAAGGAGTAAAAGATGGATATTGTTAGACCCACTTATCGTAGAGATAGGTGGGATTTTTAATGAGCACATGACTTACGGAGCAATAGCGACGTAAGTCATAAGTGCGAATTAAATCCGCCGAAGCACCTCATCTATCTCTTGTTGATTGCGAAGGCGGATATGATTGCGAGGAAACGACATGACACTTAAAGAGAAGACCAAAATTCTGGATAAGGAATCGATGGACAGGACGCTCGAGAGGATCGCGCACGAGATCATCGAGCGGATAAAGTCGATAGATGAGATAGCGCTCGTAGGTATAAAGAACCGCGGCGCGCATCTAGGCGTCAGGCTTGCGGACAAGATCAAAAATATCTCCGGCTCAAGACCGTTGGTAGGTGCGCTCGACATAACGTTATACAGGGACGACCTGACCCAGGTCTCGGAGCAGCCGGTGGTCCACGCCACGGAGATAGATTTTGACATAGAAGGTAAGAAGATAATATTGGTTGACGATGTCTTGTTCACTGGGAGGACGATAAGATGCGCGTTGGACGCGCTGGTGGATTTCGGCAGGCCCGGCCAGATACAGTTGGCGGTCCTGATAGACAGGGGCCACAGGGAACTTCCGATAAGGGCGGACTATGTCGGTAAGAACGTACCCACGTCCAACAAGGAAGTGGTCGAGGTGAAGCTCTCGGAGGTCGACGGCAAAGACGAGGTCGTGATCTGCGAAAAGACGGAATAGAGTTGGGAGTTTTGAATTAGGAGTTTGGAGTTATGGAAAAAGTAATCTGGACGAAGAAGGACCTGCTCGGGATAGAATATCTCTCGCGAGAAGAGATAGAGCTCATCCTTTATACGGCCCAGAGCTTTAAAGAGGTCACGACGCGGCAGATCAAGAAGGTCCCGGCGCTGCGCGGAAAGACGGTCGTGAACCTTTTCTATGAGCCATCGACGAGAACGCGCATATCTTTTGAGCTCGCCGCCAAGCGGCTTTCGGCCGACGTGATAAACGTGGCCATCGAGGCCTCGAGCGTGCGTAAGGGCGAGACGCTCATAGATACCGGCAGGAACATAGAAGCGCTCAATATAGACATAATCGTGGTGCGCCATAATTGCTCGGGCGCGCCGAACATACTGTCGCGCTCGGTGGCGGCGAGCGTAGTAAATGCAGGTGACGGATGGCACGAACATCCGACGCAGGCCCTCCTCGACGTATTCACGCTGAAATCGAAACTCGGGCATATCGACGGACTTAAGGTAAGCATAATAGGCGACATAGCGCACTCCAGAGTGGCGCGTTCGAATATATGGGCTCTTGGCAAACTGGGGGCCGCCGTTACGGTATGTGCTCCGAAAATGCTCATACCGGAAGGTATTGAGAAGATAGGCGCTAAGGTTACGAATGACCTCGATGAAGCCCTGGAAGGCGCGGATGCCATCAATGTTCTTAGGATGCAGTTCGAAAGAGATTCAGTGGTGGCGTTCCCTTCGAAATTGGAATATTTCAAACAATACGGTATAACCAGGGACCGGCTTGAGAAGTGCAAGAAGAATATCGTCGTCATGCATCCCGGCCCGATAAACAGGGGCATAGAGATGTCGAGCGAAGTTGCCGACGGCCAGAATTCTGTTATACTGGAACAGGTGACGAACGGTATCGCCGTGAGGATGGCGGTATTGTATCTCGTCAGCCATGCGAAGAAGAGAAGGGAACAGGAAAAGGTTTAGGTCAAGGTTAAGGTTGAGATGGGGAATTCTAAACCTTAACCTCAGCCTTAACCTGCTACCAGAGAATATATGCGATACTTAATAAAAAATGGTCACATTATAGACCCCCTGAACGGCGTCGACGATACGCTCGATATACTCATCTCTGACGGGAAGATCGGGGAGATCGGCGCGAATTTAGGCGGCAAGGTTGATGAAGAGATAGACGCCAAAGGCAAGATAGTCGCGCCGGCCTTTGTGGACATGCACGTCCACTTAAGAGAGCCGGGCAGGGAGGACGAGGAGACTGTAAAGACCGGCACGCGCGCTGCCGCCAGAGGCGGGTTCAGCTCTCTCCTTTGCATGCCAAATACCGAGCCGGCCATGGATTGCGCCGTTTCGGTAAAAATTCTCAAAGAGATAATAAAAAAGGACGCGCTCATCCGGGTCTTCATGACCGGAGCAATAACAAAGGGACGCGCCGGCAAGCAACTGGCGGATTTCGGCGCGATGGCGAAAGAGGGCATAGTCGCCATATCCGACGACGGCTCTTCCGTGGAGGATGAAGCGCTGATGGCCGAGGCGCTCAAGATGGCAAAGAAAGAAAAACTTCTCCTGACGGCGCATTGCGAAGATGTAAAGATATCGGGTAAGGGAGTGGTCAACAAGGGGCTTATATCTACAAAATTAGGTTTGAGGGGTATTCCCAGGAGTGCCGAACATGAAAGGGTCAAGAGAGACCTTGAACTGGCAAAAAGAGAGTCATCGGCCATACACATCGCACACGTCAGCTGTAAGGAGGCGGTCGACCTGATACGCCGCTATAAGAAAGACGGCGTCGACGTCACGGCAGAGACCGCACCCCACTATTTTACGCTTACCGACGAATGCTGCGTGACTTATGATACGAATACGAAGATGAACCCGCCGCTCAGGGCCAAAGAGGACGTCGAGGCGATAAAGAAGGGGCTTTCCGACGGGACGATAGACGCGATAGCGACGGACCACGCGCCTCATACCGACAGCGAAAAGGGCGTCGAATTCGAGGCGGCACCGTTCGGCATCATCGGCCTCGAGACCGCATTGAGCCTGGCCTTCATGGAGCTGGTGGAGAAGAAGGTGCTTTCGTGGAAA
>JAQUQN010000043.1:0-1353 GCA_028716065.1 Candidatus Omnitrophota bacterium | reverse complement strand
TTCGATTCTCCGGAAGAATGCTTCGGGAGCCAGATGCCAAGGATATTTTCGCTGGAGACGGGGCTTTCCAGCGACCCTGCCATGAACTGGCGATGGTCAAAACTGGACCCCTTCTGCCTGACCTCGAATTCCGACGCACACTCCCCGTCCAAGATAGGCAGAGAGGCGAATGTTTTCTACGGTAAGATCAATTATAAGGAATTGATACAGATTTTAAAGACAAAGGACAGGAAAAGGTTCCTCTATACGATAGAATTCTACCCGGAGGAGGGGAAATACCACTGGGACGGCCACAGGGCATGCAAGGCGCGGCTTTCGCCGGAAGAGGCATCGCGCACCAATAATAAGTGTCCGGTATGCGGCAAGAATATCACGGTCGGGGTATTACACAGATTGGCTGCCCTGGCCGACAGGCCGGAAGGATTCGTCCTGGAGTCGAGCCCGGCCTTTAAAAAGGTCGTGCCGCTGGCAGAGATAATAGCCTCCGCCCTGGGCGTGGGGCCAGATTCGGCGACAGTCGAAAAGGAATACCAGCAGATGATAAAAAACCTGGGGAGCGAATTTAACGTACTTCTGGAATTTCCGGAAAAAGAGCTTGATAAGAGATGCCCCGCAAAGATAGCAAGAGGGATAATCAACATGCGTAAGGGCAATGTCTCCATAGTGCCGGGGTATGACGGTGAATACGGCAAGGTGAGCGTCTTCAAGGAAGGCGAGGAGAAGCCGGAGAAACAGTTGAGTTTTTTCTAGGGGGCCAGTAGTCAGGGTCCAGGGGCCAGGGTCAAAATGAGACAACTGAGTGTAAAAATACTGGAGAATAAAAAGATCGCGCGGGATTTTTACAAGATGCGGATTGAGTCGGCGTATCTTGCTAAGAATATAAAGCCCGGTCAATTTTTAGAAGTGCGATGCTCGGATGGCTCCGATCCACTTCTTCGTCGACCGCTCGGCGCACATCGGATATTGAAGGACAGTGTCGAGATGTTATATGAAGTCGTAGGCCGGGGGACTGCGCTTCTTTCTAAAAAGAAAGCAGGAACGCACCTTGATATTATAGGCCCTCTGGGCAACGGCTTCGACATCAACCGAACCCCGAACCCCGATCCCCGATCCCCGATCATAATCTGCGGCGGTATCGGCGCCGCGCCTCTTGTCGCGTTAGCGGAGAAGATGGCTCATAACTCAAAACTCAAAACTCAAAACAAAAAAGGAATAGACGTGATTATCGGCGCAAAGACAAAAAGTCATATACTGTGCGAAGCAGAATTCAGGTCTTTGGGGTGCGCGGTGAGCGTAGTGACCGAAGACGGCTCGAAAGGCCGCAAAGGTTTAGCGACCGACTTGTTGAAAAAT
>JAQUQN010000042.1 GCA_028716065.1 Candidatus Omnitrophota bacterium | reverse complement strand
CTTGATCTTTTTAACGGAGAGCTCTTCGGGAGCGGGATAACCCTCTTTGCTGGAATATTCCTTCTCTCTGCCGGTTCCGACAAAAACGGTCTCAATGCCCGCTTCCTTCAGACGCAGGTAAGGGTACCATACTTCCAGGACCTGATAGGCGTCTTCGACCAGCACAGCCACTTTTTTCATATCTCGCCTCCTTCATGTTAGTTTCAATACTGTATTATAACATCGGACGGCGCGATGGCAAATAAAAAACGGGCAGTTTAAAGTCATGCCCGGGACTATCTGTCACAACCCTCTTTACAATGCGCTACAGGCCGCAGCATGTATTTAATGATAACTCTCATCTCATTCACCCCCTTTTTTACCCTTGCTCTTCAAATACTTATTATATATCTCCCTGCCGACACATTCTTTCACCTCTTTACACCAGTCCATGCAGCTCTGTCCTCCGGAGCGCGTCACTGGTTTTTTGCATTTCGGGCATATGGCCTGAAATTCATCCGTCCAGATCTCCACCTCTTCACCGCAATATTTGCAATTCACGCTTTCGGGCCAGGGCTGCTTGAACCTCTGTGATCCGGGACAATTGAATATCATCTTAACCACCCTCCTTCACTTTAACAGAGATGCCAGGGTGATGGAATCCAATTCGTACAATACATACTTTTCTATCTTATCCAATCTCTTCTTCAGGGAACAGGTCTTTTTATTCGGACAGATATCCTTCTTGAAAAAACATTCGTTCAGATTCAACGGTCCCTGAAAGATCTTCATGATATCGGTCAAAAGTATCTCTTGGGGGTCAACAACCAGCCTGAAGCCTCCGCCCTTCCCTCTAAATGACTTAAGGACCCCTCTCTTATTAAGTACCTGCAGGATCTTTCTTAAAAAAGGCCTGGGTATCTTCAGGTTGTTGACAAGTTCTGATACCGGAATTATATCCCTGCCGTCCTTCACGGCAAAACATAAGGCCCTGATGGCGTAATCGGTATCTCTCTTTATCAGTTTCATGACTGGTTCTTTCTGTTGGTTAAAGATACCATATTAGTATCATTTTGTCAAGGAAAATCTGAAGTAAAAGGGGACAGGCTACTTTTTGTTAAAAAGTAGCCTGTCCCCTTTACATCGTAATTGTAAACCATCTATTATATTTCGGTTGACAATTTGGGCTTTTGTGCTAAATTATCCTCATGCTGAAAAGGGTCTTCTTAATCTCGCTCTATTTCCTCGTTGTAGCCCCGCCTCTATTTTCGGATGAACCCCACCAACTCGAAAAGATAGTCGTCACCCCATCCCGCCTCCCGGCGCAGGGCGGTTTTGCGGCACGCTCCGTGACGATAATAGACGGTTCCATCCCGGAAGCTTCCATCTATACATCTATCCCGGATACGATAGGGGCAATAGGCGGTATCGACATAAGGAGGCGCGGACCGGAAGGCGTCCAGGCGGACATCAATATAAGAGGCACGACTTTTGAGCAGAACAGCGTACTGATCGACGGCGTAAGGGTCAACGATCCCCAGACGGGCCACTTCAATCTCGATCTTCCGCTCACATTGGAAGAT
This sequence comes from Candidatus Omnitrophota bacterium, assembly GCA_028716065.1. Lineage (GTDB taxonomy): Bacteria > Omnitrophota > Gorgyraeia > 2-01-FULL-45-10 > 2-01-FULL-45-10 > JAQUQN01. The sequence continues at coordinate 6,963 of JAQUQN010000042.1, read as the reverse complement.
ATCGAACGAATCGAGATATTGAAAGGGCCTGCCTCCAGCATTTACGGACCCAATTCCTTCGGCGGGGTCATAAATGTCATAACCAAGAGGCCCGAGGCAGATAAGGTAACTATCAATTCTTCGGGAGGGTCATACGACTATTTTGACATAAACTCTTCCGTCTCATCCGTCTCAGGCCCCCTGACGAACCGCTTCTCTATCGAAGAGAAACGCTCTACCGGCTACATGCCCGAGACCGAGTTCAACATATTCTCTCTATCGAATACATCTTCCCTGAAGACGCTCTTCGGAATATACGACTTCTTTTTCGGATTCCTGAAGAAAGATTTTGGTGCCGACAGTTTCTATTCCAACCTCTTCTCGAACGAAGAGGAACATACCGATACTAGATTTTTTAAAATAGACGGCGAGATAGAAAAAGACAACCTCAGGATAGAGCCGAAACTCTTTTTACGCAGGCACAGGGATAAGTTCATGCTCGACACCAACAGGCCCGGCTGGCAGACAAATTATCATACCACCTACGATTACGGGATCGAGACGAATTTCGTATTCGAGCATCCTTTCATGGACGTCTCTTACGGTTTTGAAGTTTCGCGGGACAGGATAGACTCGACGAACCTTCAGACGCATAAAAGAGATAATCTTTCGCTGTTTACGGAATTGTCTCCGAAAATCCTCGATGACCTTTACCTGAATATAGGCATTAGAGAGGACCACTTTTCCAGCTTCGGCTGGGAGTGCTCCCCTTCAGTAAGTGCCGGCTATAGATTATCCGACCAGCTCACTGTCAGAGGATCCGCTGGAAGGTCTTACAGGATACCCACCTTCACGGATCTTTACTATGGCGACAGCGCCAACATCGGAAATTCCGCGCTTCGGCCGGAAAGCGCATGGTCATACGAAGCCGGCATGGATTACAAGATAAAGTTTTTGGAGTTGTCCGCTACTTATTTTCACAGGGATACATACGATACCATAGACTGGACCCGCCCTCTTCCGACAGATCCGTGGCGCGCGTCAAACATAGGCTCTGTGAGGACAAATGGTTTTGAGTTGTCTCTGTCTCTCAAACCGGTGAATCTATTCGGCTCATCGCCTGTAAAGAATATATTTTTTGATTACACCACCCTCGATTCATACAACAAGCACGATTACCTGTCCAAATACGCGCTTGACTACCTAAAACAGCACATGACGGCGGGGCTTGAATATGAATTCATGGGCTTCAGGAATTCGTGGGTCATCAATTACAAAAAGAGGATCGGCGATTCCGGTTTTGTCGTAGCCGATACGAGGGTTTCGAAAAATATATTGGACAAGAAGGGGGTTATACTCGAGGCCTATCTCGACATCTCCAACATCTTCGACATAGACTATTCCGAACAATCCAACGTACCGATGCCGGGGAGATGGATCAAGTCAGGCGTAAAATTCGAGTTCTAAAACTTGACAGATAAAAAGATTTATAGTACTCTTATGGCGAAAGTACGAAAGGAGATTTTAGATGGATAGGGCTCATGCGCTTCAACCAAGAGAATTGATTTCCGATAAAAATATCTGCGCCGTAATCGGCGTACTCTTCTTCATGGCCGCGACCACTCTGGGCGCCTATGTCAGGATCCCCTTGCAGGGAAGCCCTGTCCCCATAACGCTTCAGACCTTCTTCGTCATATTATCCGGAGCGGTGCTGGGCAGAAGGTTCGGTACATATAGCCAGTTCGGATACGTGGCGCTCGGGATGAGCGGACTGCCCTTATTTCAGGGCGTGGGCGCCGGAATGGCATACCTCATGGGCCCTACGGGAGGATATCTCATGGGATTCATACTGGCGTCTTATCTGATAGGGCGCATGATAAACACCGGCGGCTCAGGCATGAAAAACATCATGATATCTTTCATTGCGGGAGACCTCTTGATACATTCTCTGGGGACTTTGTGGCTGATCTGTATATACAGGATTGATGTGGCGCGCGCGCTATCGATAGGCATGTTTGCATTCATCCCGGGAGAGATCGTGAAGATATCTGCCGCCGCCATTATATTTTCCCGGATATCGGGCCGCTCGGAAAAAATATTTAGTGGCAACACCCCGCCTTCACGAGATACATAAGACCTATCCCGAGGATAAACGCCAGCACCGAAAAAACGGATTTCGTCTTATTTATCTCTTTGTGCATTTCGGGTATGAGGTCACAGGCGGCTATGTATATGAACCCGCCGGCCGCGATGGGCAAGAGCGCGTTTGAGAAGCCGCTGACCCTGGAGGAGAAATAATAACCTGCCATCGTGCCCGCGACCGCCGTCAGGGCGGAAAGAAAATTAAATGTCAGGGCCTTCATCTTGCTGAATCCGCCATATATCAAAACCCCGAAATCCCCTATCTCCTGAGGTATCTCATGCATGACGATCGCCAGGGTCGAAGCTATCCCCAGTTCCAGGCTGGTGGCAAAACTCGTCCCTATTATGATCCCGTCCAGAAAATTATGTATTCCGTCCCCTATGAGGTTCAGGTATGTAAAGGCATGGATATTGCAGTGGCCCTCATGGCAGTGCCGCCAGTAGAAATATTTCTCCATGAAGAAAAATATGAGGAACCCCAGAATAACATAAAGGAAGAGATGAGTCGCGTCTTTATAGAACTCCAATGACTCGGGTATGAGATGCAGGAACGCCCCGCCTATCAGGCCACCTGCCGAAAAACCTATCAGAAGGATGAGGAGTTTATTGAGAAGCTTTTCCTTTAATAGAAGGCTGACTATCCCTATAAGCGAGATGAGGCTTACTATTATACTGGCGATAACTGCAAATATGAAATTCATATTGGAAGGGCCGGCTTTGACACCGGACTAAAGATGCTTTTCAACACTGGCCATTATTTTAAGTATCTCGTCCTTGTTCTTCGCCTTTTTAAAGAGGCCCACGGCAAATTTATCCTTTATGATATGGGATATCTTGGCCAGGATCTTCAGATGAATGCCGACGTCCTCTTTTGATGATATCAATATGAAAAATATGCGCGTCTTCTCTCCGTCGAGTGAATTGAAATCTACGCCCTCACCGCATCTGCCGAAGGCGAGTATCGGCGCGCCCACCCCCTCTATCTTCGTGTGGGGTATGGCGACGCCTTTTCCTATGGCCGTCGAACCGAGTTTCTCGCGCTCTACCAGGGCGTTTACGAGGGCCTTCTTGTTCTTCACCTTCCCGGAGGCGCCTACCAGGTCCACCAGTTCGGTTATTATGTTTACTTTGTCTTTGCCCTTCAGGTCCAGATTTATGGATTTCGGTTTTAAAAGGGCCGACAATTTTATATCATCGGTCGCGTGCATTACCTTTCCTATTCGACAGGTATTATTATCCTGACGCCCGCCTTTAACTTCTTGGGATCCTTGATCCTGTCCTTATTCATCTCATAGAGATATTTCCATCGATGGCCGTTACCGAGTTCCTTCTCGGCTATCTTCCAGAGTGAGTCGCCTTCCTTTATCACATAATCACGCGTGGATACCTTTACCTTGCTCTCGACCTTCTCTTTAGTCTCCTCTATGTACTTGCCTTCTTCTATCACCTTGACATCATCATCCGGTTTTCCGGCATAAGCCATCATCACCTCTTCGACCTCGGCTATCATGAACTGCGCGTTGCGGTCCTTCTGCATGCCGACAAGGTCCGTGATATGAGCTATCGCGTCAAGTTTGCCCCTGCTTATTATGCGTATGCGGCTATCGGCTATTCCGTGATCGAGCATGAATTTTTTTACCGCGTCGGCCCGGCGGGTCCCGAGCTTTTCATTATACGCCTCCGAACCGCGGATATCGCAGTTTCCCGTTATGAGTATGTCGGCCTTCGGGTTCTTCTCCAGGATCCTCACCGCGTCCTGGAGTATCGCCGCGGCGTCGTCCCTTATGTCGGCCTTGTCATAATCGAAATAGATCTTTACGTTCTTTATGATCTTTCGGATCAGGAGCGACGGCCTCAATTCCTTCGGCTGTGGAGCCGGAAGTTCTTCCTCTTTATAATCGAAGATTATCTTATATACATAGATATAGCCCCTGTTGCCCCATAAATGCTCCTGCGTGCCGGGCGTGGTGGGCCACCACCAATACCCGCCGCGCGTCTCGTCCTTGACGGGGCCCGGCTTGGCGTCTGTCGGCCACCAGGCGAATTTCTCCTGTAATTTTTCCAGGTCCTCTTTTCTCTTTTCCTCCCTGTCCTGCGCGAACGCTGAATTCGCCAGGAACATGAATGAAAGCGCAACCGCGAAAACTACCAGCCACGCGGATTTACCTGCCTGTCTTTTCATAATTTCACCGCCTTTTTTAATTTTTGGTTTGTGATCTTGTATTATAACACAATCCGCTTTCGGATTATACTATTAATTGATCTCTAAAGATGTACGACATCCTCATCATAATAGGCCGACAGAAAGAGAAGCATGTAATCCCGCAGGTGGCGTGTCAGGAGGTAGTTATTCTTTATGTGTTCTCTTCCGTTCTGGCCCAATTTTTTAGCGTAGTCGGGGCTGTTAAGAAGTTGTTTTATGCCGAATGCCGCCCCCTCTACGGAATGGCACAAGAGGCCCGAATACTTATTCTTTATCTGCAAGGGTATGCCTCCCACATGAGAGGCCACTACAGGCTTGGCCTTCCATAATGCTTCGGCGACCGTCAGGCCGAACCCTTCCTTCAGGGATTTCTGCACTATGATGGTGGATGCCCTCTGTAAAGCGTTTATCTCGATATCGTTCTGAGGCAGTAAAAGGATATGTATGTCGCTATCGCCCTTGGCCCGCTCCTTCGTCTCTTCAAGGACCTGCACTCCTTCAGGATCGTCCGTTGCGCCGCCGCCCGCTAGAAGAAGCTGGCAGTCTATATACCTCTTGACCTGTTGATATGCCTCTATAACACCTATCGGGTCTTTCAGCCGGTCAAAACGGGAGATCTGCGTTATGAGCGGTTTATCTTTGGGTATATTATATTTTTCCAGTACGGAATCTATCACTTCCTGCGGAAGCTCTTTATTCTTATCACTTAAGGGGTCTATGGATGGGGATATCAGAAATTGCCTTATCGGCAGTTTCTGGGAGAATGTCGGGGACGAGAAGACTGCCGCGTCATATTTGACGACGAAATTCCTCAGAAAATCCCACACCTCTGTATTGGGATTGGATATGTCTATGTGGCAGCGCCAGAGCCATTTATTATCTTTCTTTTTATCTACCAGCGCGATGGGCTGGGGGTCATGTATGAAGACGATATCGCCATATATGACAACTTCCTCGATATTTTCCCTGCTAGTCTCGAGGAAGATATCGAAATCTTTCTGAGTTATCTCGCAGGGCCTCGAGTGAAGGGCATTGTGAAATTTTTTTGTAACCTCAAAAAAAGTTCCGCCGCCCTTCATGAGATCCCATCTCGTATCCACGCCCAGCTCTCTGAGTAAGGGAACGAGCCTGTTCAATATCTCGGCTACGCCTCCTCCTACGGCGGTGGAGTTCACGTGCTGGATGACCTTGCCTTTCAAGCGCGCGGCGAGGAGCCTCAGGTCCTCCACTACCGATTCGCCGACTATTGGGATATATTCCTCTATCTTAGCCATTTATCCTCGATTCGATCAGCCTTATGAGGGTCTTGCGCAGGTCTTCCAGGGTATAGGTATAAGGGTCGAGCCTCAATATCTTCTTTGCCAGTTCTTTATCTCCGATCGAAGTCTCTATCCAGTAGGAAAAGTCGTTCGTCTTCCTGTCGAGCCTCAACCGCGCTTCGAAGATATGGAAGTATATGGAATCTATAGTTATCTTTTTTAATATATCCACGAACTCCACGAGGTCATGCGCGACATAGTTGGAGGCTATTATGAAGCTTATCGATTTCATGAAATAGAACTCTTCCCCTTCACTCGCGAATTTCTTTAAAGATCTGGGATGCTTTTCTATATATGCCTCTATCGTAGAAATGATCTTTTCTCTTAAGGCTCGGATGGTGAGATATTGTATCGTATCGATACTCGCCAGGCGCTCGGCAAGTTCATCTTCGCCAAGCACGCTCGTCACCCAATAAGCGAAGTCGTTGGGAGGCTCCGGCGAAAGGTACTGGTGCTGCTGCAAAAATCGGTGGGTATGATGATAGATACAGGAACCGGGGACTTCCTTCAAAAGCTCCACAAGTTCTTTGAGGTCAGATGCCTTCAGGCCCGTCAACTCTGAAAGGTGGAGACGCGTGCTGAACGTGAACGGTTCTTTGGCCTTTATGATTTCCGGCATCTGGCTGCCTTCTCCTTCAAGATACGGTTTAAAAAATCCTTCGTCTCCTTCGGATCCCTTACGTAATATCTGGCGTGAGAATATCCGTTCGCTCCAACCATTATGGTCAGGGCCCTGTTACCCAACGCCACGAACGCATCTTCATCGGTGACGTCGTCGCCTATATATATAGGCCTGACGGCGTTCTTCCCGTGCCGGAATCTTTCCCTCGCCAGTAGCCACATGACGGCCCTACCCTTGTTCCAGTCGACAGGCGGCCTTATCTCAAACACCTTCTTGCCGTAAGCTACCTTTACCTTATTACGCAGAGTGTAAGGCCTGATCACTTCAAAAAAAAGATTTTTGAGAAGGGCCCCTCCCGACCTTTTTACAAGGCGGTAATGAAGGCTCAATGTCAGGCCCTTATCCTCGATCAAGACACCGGATATGCGCGAAAGATTCTTCTCCAATGCCTTCTTTATATCCTTGATGGTCTTCTTGAACCTATCGGAATCGGGCAACTCGAATCTTATCCGGGGGCCTTCTATCTCCAGTCCGTGGTTGCCGGCATATATTATGCCCTTCAGACCAACCATCCTTCTTACCTGCTTTAAGGCCCTGCCGCTTACTATCGCCAGGCTGCAGTCACGCGACCTGGATACGCGTCTCAGCATGCGCCTCGTTTCTTTACTCAGGATGGCCTTCGCCGGAGTTTCCGCTAT
>JAQUQN010000041.1 GCA_028716065.1 Candidatus Omnitrophota bacterium | reverse complement strand
TTATACACCGCGTAGGTGTATAATATACACCTACGCGGTGTTGATGGTTTTCAATTACGCAGCGGCCTGGACTATCCTCACTGCCCTTCTGTATAATTCTATCTCTTGCAGGTCTCTCTTTGCCGCTACCGGTATCAGATAGATGAATACCTTCTTGACCATGTCATACGATATGCCGGGCATCACTATATCATCGAGCGAAGCTACGCCGTCTTTGAGCTTCGTCACTATGCGAAGCACGTGCTGATAGGTGTTGAAGGCGTAATAGACCGGTTCGCGGCCTTCCATCTCCACGGCCGGGATCTCGAGCACAGGCATCAGGATTTCCGGTTTATCGGGTAGTTGTATCTCGCCCTGCGCGGTCCTGATACCTACATATCCGGGGTTGACGTTGGCCTTCGAGGCGATATTTTCTATCAGGCCGTTGTAGCCGGCAAAGTCATTCTTATTGACAAATATCATCTTGCCCTCATAACCGGATTCCCTTACAAAGGCTTGTGCCTCTTCGGCGGTCTTGAACTCATCGCCGTAGATGAGGCAGTTGGTCACGTCTTTTCTCTTTTCGTTCGCTTCCTTCATGTGCGTGAAGGCCAGCGGATCGCAGAGCGCTATCTTTTCCGTGGTAGCGATTACGATCGGCGTATCGGGCAATTTCGTTTCGACTATCGGCATGGTTACTTCTTTATGCGTCATGGCGAAACGCCTTCTATTGGCCGCGATCGCCTGTTTCAATGGCGCGATGTAGCCGGCGGCCGCTTTTCTTACCTCATCGTAACGGCGCTGGGTCAAGAGTTCATCTATATTTACTGGCGTGATCCTGTTAAGGTCATGCGCTATCTCTGCCAATATCTGGCGCAGGATTATCTCTGACAATAAACCTTCATATACCGCATCGAATGTAAAGGTCTCTGCCATCGCATTCAGGTCGGCGTTCACGCTGTTTATATCATCGTCATTGAGCATGATGGCCGGAGCCAGCTTCATTTTCTCTTTTACTGCCGCTTCGAAGGCATCTTCTGTCATCACGGTCACATTATCACCCATGGTTGCCTTCATGGCACCCTGCATCCTGATCAATGTATCTTCTTTTGTACCGCTTGGTAACACTACTATAAGGCCCCGCGCTTCCGGACCTTCGGCCTTCTCGGGCAATATCGCCATGCCTGCCATGAGCGCGCCCAATGCCGCCGGGATAGCCGGCACGTACGACGCAGCCCATATCAGCGCGGCTAAACCCGCTGCCAGCAGCATCGTTTCTATAAGGATTGTGCCTCTTGCCCCAAGACGGCCCAGCGTAGGTACCCCTCGTATGGAGATGGATGCGTAGGACGGGTAGTTTATCTCCCCGGCTGCTTGAGGTAATAATCTATATGGGAAGAGAAGCGGTTTCTCTTCTGTCAAGCCTCTTTTTTCTATGACAAGATTCGGGGAGGCACTACGGTCACGCGCACTATATAGAGTATATAACGCATGTCCTCCCGACATATACATCTGCGCGAAGAAGGCTTCCCAGCCGGGAGACGGCCTCTTGGAATCCGTGTTAACGCTCATATGATAGTTGGGGGAATAGTATGAATTGTCTATTATGGCTTTTCCGTAAGGAGCCAGCACGCGATGCGCTTCTTCCACGAACTTGAGAGGATCGCGCGAATAACGCATGGCCTGAACGCTTATTACGTAATGGAACTTTCCGCTCCACTCTTCCGGCATGTACTCCGCAAATCCTTCTACATAGGTCATTCCCTCATACATGCCTTTCGCCCTTATAGGCGAAATACCATAAACTTCCAACTCGATGCCTTCTTTCCTGAACCTTTCTCTTGCAGCCGGAAGCTCCACGAGCTCTCTAAGGAATTTTCCTTTACCGCAGCCGATATCCAGAATGCGCATCTTATCGCCTTTTGCTAAAACACCTTTGCTGGCGAGGTTCTTATATTGGCTGATTATATCGGCGACGATATCAGGGACATTTATGTATCCCTCATATCCTCCCCCTTCTCCGCTTTTTATCCCTCTTTCCCTGATCTCATACTCGGCCCAACCGTCCTTATAGCTCTGGAATGCGGCTTCCATAAGCTGGCGGCGCTTGCCTTTGGCATTCGCCTTCTCTCTTTCTCTTGATATCTTATCCAGCACCGTCGGATTTATCGCAGAGTCCCTTCTATCCTGTCTTATACGGTCGTTGAGCTCTCCGGCAATCAGGCGGAATTCAGGCGTTATTCCATAGATGGTCCTGTCCAGATCTTCATCGTATTCGATCTCGCTTATTTGACCCATGCGGGATATCATCTTCAAAAGCCTGACCATCTTATAGGATGCGACCTTGGCTTTGAGTTCTTCAAAAGTCGGTAATGATGGGGCCAGCGTCATCAGTACCGCTATGCCGCTCACAGATGCCGTAGTCCAGTATGTCTTGGCCACGTTCGCTCCGAAGAGATAATATATTACAGGTAATAGCGCCGCAGCTCCGATCGCTAAGAGTATGATAGGCAGCGTGCCTTTCGGGAACTGCATCTTCGGCGCTTCGAGCGAACGGCCGATGCGTTTTATCTCCACTTCTTCCTGTGGTGTGATGGTTCTGGCTTCTTGCACTATCGCTGCTAATATAGGGGCATTCTTCTGTGCCAGCGCCCTATAAGCATCTATCGGCCTGGTATCGATGAGGTTACTCTTATTGAGCCATTTCAACGTCTCCGCGGGCGTCTCCTGAGCATGCTCATTTTTGAAGAATATCTTCTTGAAGAGGTTCATGCCGTTTTCGATAGTATCGGCGGCGACAAGGATAGATGTGATCAGCCTAGCCTCTTCTTTTTCGGCCTCTGTCAGGTCTGCCTTTGTATCAAGATATGCGTTCAACTCACCTATGTGATGATGGAATATCACCGCAAGCACTACGCTCCTCGCTTCCGGATTGTCGAAAGAGAAACCTTTCTCTCTGACATTATCCAAAGCCGCGGGCCCCTGGAATTGGTCAAGAGCGTAATCTATCTCGTCTTGTGTAAATTTATCTTTTTCCGGACCGGTAAATTTGGTTTTTAATTCTTCGTATAGATCGATATCGCGCGAGGTGCCTTTGGGGACTATTGCACCTTTTTCGGCTAAGTTGTTTCTCATCGCTTCTTTAGCGTCTTGCCGTATGGGTTTTTGCGGGGCTCCGAAATCATGTATCGCCGCCGCAGTCTCAACCTTGTGCATGAGTTCAGGCGATAGTTTCATTTCGCTCGCGAGAACTCCGGCTATTACTTTTACTCTCTCCGCATGGCGTCTTCCATAGTCGCCTTTATATAGAGGAAGGATATCATCGGTAGGAACGGTCAATATGTCGCGAACCGGAGGCGCCTGAGGCAATGCCTGAGGCCTCGCTTCTGCCGGAGTAGGCTTAACCGGCTCAACAGGAGTAACGGTTTCCTTGGTTATTTTCAAAGAAGGCATTTCCGCTTTTACTGTTGGCATTGTCTTTGCCACTAGCGTAGTTTGGACAGGCTTTGCTTTCCTCATACCTACAGGGAATACATATTCCACTACCCCTATCTTCCGCTGCAATACTTCGGAATCGGTCCTATCAACAAGACCTTTTGCATCCGCTATTAATACCTCGTAAATCGTGGCAAAATCTTCCAATTCATTCTTTGAGCCATATGGATATGCAAAATCTTGGTAACTTGACGATTTTCTGGCCTCTGGCGAAGACGGATTGGGTTTCGAAGAACACCAATGCATTACTTTAAAATCTATGTTTAAATGCTCTGGCAAATAAAAGTCCTGGACGCCATGTCCAATTTCATGCCATACGAGACGCCGTAAGGCATTATACTCTGTCCTAGTATCATAAATCACTACTTGCCTGTTTTCACGGATATATTCTCCCGCCGGAGACCTTTTAAAGTCCGGATCGTAAATAGGATCATTTTCCTGTTTGAGTTTGGGATCCTCGTGCCGGTAATATCTAACTATAACATGGGCTACGTCAGCATCAAGATGTTCTCTGGGTATGGTCTTAAGCGCTTCTGTAATTTCATCAATTTCATTATCTTTGAATTTCGTTTTAGAATCTACTCTTAAATCTATAATCCATATTCCAAATTGATCATATATTTTTCGTCTCTTCTCGCCAAAAACCTCTGTCAATAAAGAGATGGATCTCTTATCTTTCTTTTGTGCAAGAAATATAGCTGCTTTCTCTCGCTGGCCGGGATCTGCCTTATCGTCTTTTAATATATTTTCCAACCTTATGCGTTTGACAAATTTCGCCAATAACCAACCAATAAGGCTACCTATGCTCAATATAATCCCAACTCGAACAGGTAAAGGTACTTCCTTCTTCTCTTCCACTTTCTTCGCTTCAGGCGCCTTTGGTAATGCTGTAAGCGGTATCTCCCTGCCGTCTGGAAACACTGCCACTTTTACTTTTTCTTTTGCAGTTGCTGCTTTCTTTAATATATCACCGGCTTTTTCGACCGGTATCTCATATTTCAGGTTCGCGCGGTCCTCTATCCGAGGATTTTTAATCTCTATATAACCCTCGGCGGATTTTGCCTTATAATCATTCATGGCAATGATTATTTCGTTAACCCTTTCCGGTTCAAATCCTACATCCGGTAAAGCAGGTTCGGGAGAGATCACCAGAGTGACCCATTCGCCTTTCAGCGCCTCTGAACCCCGCATGTCTATCTTGTCCTGTTTCGTTATGTTTACCCTGGCAGGATATCCTTGGATATATCTCTTGCTTTTTTGCAGGCGCGGGCTCCTTAAATAGACCTCGACATAACGGCCTCCCAGGGCCTTGCGCACATCCTCGTTAGGCAAGCGTATATCGACGGCGAAGGACTTGCCTTTCATGTTCGTCTCGGGCATCTTTATTACGGCGCCGGCTTCTGTCCCTTTTACGCTGAAAGTCCTTCTGCCTTTTATCAAGAAATGCACTCTTTGCGTGCTCGGATCATTAGGGTCGGTTTCGATCTCTTTACGCGTAGGGCCGTATTTATTCATGGCCACGCCATTCTCGCCATTCACGAGCGCCTGCGATGCCTCTCCTCCGAAGATGGCCCCGGAAAGCGCATCGGCGCTTTCGATCAATCCTTTATATTCCATCCTGCGTAATGCCTGCCGCATCAGATTGACATAATAATCATACGACCACTGGTCATTCTTCAGCTCCGCTTTCTCTCTGGCCTGTTCCAGGAACGCGAGTATCCTCGAGAATTTATTCACACTCTCCGTGCTTAAAACTCCGCGTTTTAAGTCATTTTCCATGCTCTCGATCAGTTTATTGAGCTCGAGCCTGTAATCCGCCACCATGGCTGCTTTTTCTTCCTCTGTCGTTCCGGCCACTATTCCCCTGTCATAATCCCGAGCCATGTCTTTCAAACCTGTAGATATATAATGCACGCTTCCTACCCTCTCTTCCAGGGTATCTTTCAGCACCAGACCGCCTATCGTGGCCCACGGTGCTATGAGGAATAGTAGCGTTACCATTATATCAGTCTTATATGGCACTACTTTCTCTTTCCAGAACCTTGCCGGTTGCCATATGGTAGCTGGTCTCTCTCCTAAGCGAGGTATCTTTATACCCTGCCTTCCTCTCCACCATAGGGCGCTTGTAAACCAGCCAAATATGCCCGCTATAAACTGGTAGGCAGCGTAATAACTGGCTATGATTATAAAATTGAAGTAGTGGATCATCCACGGGGCGAATGTGGTAAATGTTATCCCGTGTTTAGGTATCCTGCCTATACTTAAAAGAGGCCTATTAAGGAACCTGTTGCTTATAAAACTTGCGGTAGCTAATGCTATATTTAACGTGGCATATACTAAGAAGACGCACGCTGCGGCAAAGAAGGATATCGCTCCGAATGAATACAATGCCAGGCCCGTCGCACCCCACAGGACACCTGCCGATAGTGCTTTTCTGCCGAAGATCATATCTCCCATTACATCATGCCTAAATTGCCTTGCTTCGGCTATCGCTTCTCCTATCGCATTTATGGCCAATTCTCTATGCTCTTCGTAGATAGGATCTAAGAAATATTTTGAATCTGCTTTTTTCCATATTGCCTCTAGGTCTTTTATGCCTATAGTCACGCGCAATGTCTCGGAGCGTTCTTCGATCAACTTCACCAAACCATCTATATATTTTATTTTAGCGGTGAGTTCCTTTAATTTTGCCTTCTTGGCTTCCTCTACCTCCTTGGGTTTTTCCTTTTTGTATTTAGGATATGTTTCACCTAAATCTTTACAGGCTTTTTCGAAATCAAATTTATCCATATCTTTCTTATATTCGGCTATAATATCCAGTCTCGTTTTTTTCAAATCGCGCAGTAATCTCAAGACTTCTTCCCTATTCTTGATTTTACCATTTTCGTCGAGATCGGCTGCGATCTTATGTGTATTCAAAAATTCCAATGCCCCGAAAGAATATGGATTATTTTTATAAAAATCCTCTTCTTTTTCCATAGCATTGATATAAATCTCCAATGCTTCTGCTATGGCCTGGTCATCGGAGTAGTCCATGGAGTTAATTTTATTATCCTCGAGAATTGCCCTCATACCGAAGAGCTTGCTATAATCCATGAATTCAAATCCGAGGCGCACTCTCGCGGCTTCACGCGTAGCGTCTTCATCTACAAAAGAGGAGCCGATAGATGTAAGGGCCGACATAACTGCCAAAAGCACCTGCGGACTGGCGAAGATGGTCGCTCCAACGAGAGTGGTAATGAGCCACATCTCCCATAACGGTATGGAGCCGGTCAATGTCTTTGCCGTAAGCAGTACAAATAATCCGAAAGTCCCGGTAGAACTTAACCAGTCCATACCTGAGACTACCAGCGCCATGAGATAGAGGTCGGTGATGATGAACATTATCCCCGCGGCCAATCCGGCAAGGGTGCTGGAAGCAAGATGGCTCACGAATTGGAAACGCACGCGGCCCATGGCCTTAACCGGGTCTATATCATACTGGGTCTGTCTCAATAACATGGTCCGTTCCAGTAACGGATAAAATATTCTCTTTCCTAACTGATAGAATATCTCTCCGAACACTATCAAGCCTACAAAGGCGAGCGCCATGCCATAGAAGGCGAATCCGAAGCTCCCTACTGCGCCCCATACAAAACCGAATCCGAGGTATTGGCCGAAGAACATTAACGCGGCAGGTAAAAACGAAAGTTGAATGGCGAGGGTCTGCATAGATATCCACCTGGCCCGCTGTTGTATCCACATGCTTTTTGGCAATAAATCTTCCATTATCTCATTGAATTCGCCTCCTGAACGGGTATTGAGAATACCATAGACTGCCGTCCTTCTGCCGAGTTCTGAATCTTCTATGATATTATAGAGGTCCCACGTCCCCGGTATATTATACAGGTTCGAGATGTTCCTCAACATCCTCGACGGCAGAAGCGTCAGTTCCTGGTTCCTAAACAATAATCTGACCCTCAATAAGAAGCGTCCGAAGAAACCGTGGCTCATTATCTCTTCGTGTAGTTTATGCCTTTCGGCGTCTATCTTGTCGCGTAATGGCGTGAGAAGCATCTGATATTGAGCGCGTCTTGAAAGAGGCATGGCCCCCAGTGTCCGCGTTCCGTCTTCTCTATCGACTATTAGCCGCGTAACCGCGAGCCGTTCCCACCTGAAGTTATTTCCGGTGCCTCCAAGGAACAGGAAACCGAACTTTGTCTCTCCCGGCTGCACCTGGGCATGCCAGGTTTTGTAATCGTTATGTGACAATATGTCCTGCTGGACGTTGGCAAACGGCACAAGTCTTAATTCAGACTGTATCACGAACGGCGTATGGCGCTCTTTGAATTCTGTCTTTATGAAATTCTCTTTTGCGTTCACCTCTTTTACATTTTCGGATTCGAACATGAACGAACGCGCAAGGCTCCACGCCTTAAACATGCCCTGTTTCTTCACATCAGTTGACTTTCGCCACGCCAATATGTCGTTTATATTTACATCGGCCTTTACGCCATCGGGTCCCATGACCTTATTTTCTACCACCAGGAGCTGGACCTCATCCGGTGTCAAGCCATACTGCTGTATCAGGCCGTCTATCTTTTTGCGGTATTCATCCTGAAGTTTATCGAAATCGTCATTATTTATCTCCGTGGACCAGGTCTTCATGTGAGACCAGAGTATGAATTTTGCCCTGTCTTTAGGATCATTTGTTTCCAATAATCCCAAGACGTCCTCAAAAGACATGCTTAAAAGTGTATTCAGTTCTGGCTGAGAACCAATACCGGCTTTTTCCATCATATCTCTCACTTCTCTATCAAACTTACTCTCTAATTCCTCCCTTTCACTGCCAAGATCTATGTTCCAGCGCTCTATATCCTCATCGTCATATATACCTCTCTCCTGTTCCTTCATTACTCTCTCGCGCATACCCCATATGCACATCTTCGAGCTTAAATTCAGGAATCCGAACCTGTCTTCCTGGTCAACGAGTTCCAGGGAATAAGGCGGTTGGATGCCTTTCGAGGCATAGTCATACTTGGCAAGGGCTATCGCGGCCGAATTGCACGGCGG
>JAQUQN010000040.1 GCA_028716065.1 Candidatus Omnitrophota bacterium | reverse complement strand
TCCTTATCCTGGAGGCCATCCCTTTCATGGGTTCGATATAACCAGCTGCGGCCCTTCTCAATTCATCGTAGCCCTTCTGCGCAAAATAATCATCTATATCAATGGCTGCTGTCTTTGGCAGACTCTCTTTTATACGTTCCAGAATTTGCCTGAGAAGCGCCCTTTCTAACTTTACCTCGTTTACAATTATCGCCATAGCTTCGCCTTCCGGAAAATCGAAGGAACTACCGAGTAGCGATTCATCAATAAATACCCCGGGGAGCCCTTTCTTCTGGAGCATTTCTATAAATTCGGCTCCGTCTTCGGCCTCTACGAAATCTACGTTCTCGCCCATGATCGCGGTTACATTCCGCTTCAGGGTTTCTATAACACCTTTCTTGATCCCTTCCTCTAAATTTATATTTTTAGTTATTCCGACGACAAATTGCACTTTTTGAACTGATACGAAGACTTTGCCGAATTTGAGCAGGCGAGTTGCCAAAAGCGAAATGAGATTATATATAAGCCTTAAATTAAAAAGCCCGTTCTCTGATAATGTCGCGCCAAGCTCGTCTTCGCCTTCAAGGTGGGCGTATTCGTGGAGGAGGACGCGTTCGAGATACTCCCTATAACGCGCGGACAATAAAGGTATTGCTATATATATGGTGGAGGTGGTTCTGTCGCATGTCGCTATCTTCGGTGGAGATTTGGTAAAAAGCCGTAAAAATTCCAACATCCCGATCTTTCCCTTGTCATCTTCTCTGAGCGGCTCTATCTTAACATCTGGCGGAATGCCCAATTTATGCTTCAAATTTTCTAATATCAGATCTTCAAATGGATACCAGCCGCTTGGCAGTTTCTTTTCTGAGCCCATTCTTTCAGAGAGGGATCTTCTTCCGTCTTTATATCCGTACTTGTAATTATATGTATCGAGCCTTATCTCGATATGGCGTCCTGCCTCATATATAAAGAAGGCTACGGCTATGCCAAGTGAAACAAGGGCACTCTCGGCTGTCACCGGTTTAAGGCCTACCAGGCACAATATCAATCCGATAACCGCCGCGGAAACTGCCGCCACAAGTATGATGCCCGAGGGCTTAATCGGCGTCATATCTTGGACGGGGTTTACTTCACCCTCAGATACCAATGCAAATATCCTCACCTCATGATTTTTACCTTTTTCTTTGTTTTCTTCTTCCGCTATTGGGTCTATCAATTTCACCATTTCATCTATAAATCCTTTTGGATCGGGCCCCTTGACTTCTACCGGCAATACCGTACCTGTTATGGCGCCAAGCACCATCAGGCGCATTATATTTGTTGCATCTATTCCTTTTATAGATACGGAGTATCCATCTCTTTCAGAGCAAAAGTCGACAACTACCTGTATGGCTCTCATATGGAAACCTAAACTTCCTATCACTTTTAATTCGAAAGGCATCTTCTTGGACGGTCCTGAGGCCAATATTACCGGCTTCACCTCTTGACTGGCAACATCCTTCGCCTCTTTCGTTAGAACGCGCGCTTCCGGCTTTTCTTCTACATCTTCTTTTATAACGGAATGCTCTGCTGGAACAGGTATAATATCGATCTTACCCTCCAATCTCTCAAGCAGTTCAAGGGTCCAGAGCGTACGTTCCTCATCCGGCGGCTGCCTTAGGTCCTCTTCTTCTTTTTGATAAAGCCCTCCTTTAAGAGCGTTATATATATTTCTTACCTCCGCGGAAGAATAGATACGGTCAAGCACTTTCTTTACTATCTTGGATACAATGTAGTCAACCGGAACGCTTCCATATCCATCCTTTCCATGTTCAAGAAATGTAGAGACTTTCCCGGGATAATCGCTTTTAGTGATATTACTTAAAAATACTTCTACATAAGGAATCCTGTTCGCCGACATGCTCAGGTTAATCGGCACCTCGCCATCTTTCACTCCGAATTTAGCTATCTTTTTTACAAAAAATGCTTCGAAATCATACCAGCTCGCCATCTCGCCGCAGATACATAGTTCCTTGTTGCGGAGTGTGCCCTTTTTTGATTTCTTCCGGTTTAAGTTTAGAACGAACCATATGATCTTGGTTATGCCTTTCAATACTGCCGGCTGCAATCTTGACAGGTATTCCTTATATCGCGGGTCATTCCTGTTCAGGGGCGCATCTTTGCCAAGCGCCCTCGCCATGATATAACCTGAAAAATCATTTGTGCCGATCGAATAAAAATCTATCTCATCTACCGCTAAAAGTTTTCTTATGTTAAACAGCGCTTCATCCGTCTCTAACATTATGCCTATGCGGATAGCGTCCAACGTGAAGTCTATTTCATTTATGTCCCGCCCTTTCTTATTTCCTCTTGAGCCTATCTCCCTTCTTGCTTTATTCAATACGCTCTTCCGGTTTTTGATCAGACTATCGACATGCTTCTCATTGCTTACCATGGGAAACAATATTTCAAGATTTCTCGCGCCTTCGAGATAGGCCTCCAGTATGGCGCTCAGCTCCAACTGCAAGATATCTTTACCGAGCTCGCTTTCTGTATAAAACCATACTCCTTCAAGTTCATTGACATTGAAACCCCTTCTTTGCAAGGCATCGTGAAGGAGTGTCCGTTTATCGGGTTTAAAATCTATCATTCTCACCTTGACCGGTCTTTTCTCACCCACCACTTTTCCAACCTCTTTGAAGTATTCTTTTAATTTATCTTTTAATATTGCTCTCTTTTCTTCTCTCGTGCTATCGTTTGTAAAAAATGCATCGAGGTACTCCCTGACAACCCTGTTCGTGGTTACGCCTTTTTCATCCCTCTCAAAGATGTTTTCGTCGGTAAAGAGGTATTCCGTTCTGAAAAGTCCTATGCCTGCCGCGCCATATTTCATTGCCTCTTTCACCTCTTCGATACTATCCGCGTTGGCAAGCAATCTCGCCTTTACACCCGTGTATCCCAGATTGACGTCGTTAGAAGGACCTCTCGCTTTCAGGGCCACGAATTTATCATAAGCTATCTCGCGTAAGACTCCTTCCTTGACCGCCTTTATCGTAGCTAAAGAGGGCGCCATTATTACCTCGCCGCTTGCTGCGGCGTCCGAGCGCATTATAGCTATTTTATTAATGATACTTCTATTTTGTATTCCATCTTCCGCCGCTATATCAAAAGCTTTTGAAACAGCATCAGAGAATTCTTCACTATTACACATTTCTACTATCACTATGGGGATATTATTATTTTTGGCATATATGACCCAGTGGGAAGTCAGTGTGGCGGAAGCCGTGATTATCCCCTGGATATTATAGTTCTTCACGATATAGTCAAACTGAAGCGGTTCCAGAAGATCGGCAAAAAGAATGATCGGGGTATCTCTGTTAATAACGTCTAAGGCCCTCAATTCCGTAAACTCCTCCTGATAATTCTTCGCTTCAGGATTCAGGAGGTAGAACCAAAATTGCCTGTAGGCATTATCACACATCATCAGGTTATCCCTGATATTCCTGTTAAAGTTAAGCTTTGCGGCTTCCTCTTCGTTTAAGTCTTTTTTCTCGTGCTCCTGGATCTTATTTTTCGTCTCATTTAATCCTTCTTCTACCTCGGATATACAGGCTTTTATGGCCTCATATAAAGACGGGAAGCCGCCTTTTGCATCTACATAAATATCGGGTTTAAATTTCTCAAATAAAGTCTTATGAAGGCTCTTAATGGCCGGCAGCGCCAAGATGGAATCACTACCCATTCCCTCTACGGCTGTATTCACTCTGTCATACGCCTTTTGTACGCTGTCCTTGAATGTTATCTTTGCGCACAGATTAGCTATTGCGTCATCAGAAGGAGGCTGTATCTCGTATTTTTTAGTCAGGAGCTGAGTCATGAGGCCTGAAGTACTATAATGGGGCATTGTGGCGTCTCCCCGATAGTTCATGTCGCCTGATTCAACTATTTTTGAGATGAGCTCGATCCTGGAAGGCCTATCTATTTCATAACAATAAATGACAACGCTTATCCTTCTGTTCCTGGATGCCGGTATGTCGTCCAGCCGCTTCTTATATGAAAAGGCCACGCCTGGAATGCTATTTATCAAACCTTCGATCCTCTCTCCGGCGGCGTCTCTTTGCCTTGTCGCTATAAGCACAAATTTATTGTCGATCTGTCTTAGATTAAACGCCTCTGTGTCATGCGACGCGGTAAAATGTGCTAACTTTGAAATGGCTCTCTTATGTGTCGGATTGGTGATCGATATTAAAAGACGCCTTGCCCAGTTTAAAAATCTCATAAAACGGCTGTGGGGCACTTCTTCGTATTTGTCCGCTAACGAAACGGACGGCGCCT
Source organism: Candidatus Omnitrophota bacterium (assembly GCA_028716065.1). Lineage (GTDB taxonomy): Bacteria > Omnitrophota > Gorgyraeia > 2-01-FULL-45-10 > 2-01-FULL-45-10 > JAQUQN01. The sequence goes on along the minus strand of JAQUQN010000040.1, from coordinate 4,477 downwards.
CCTTCGAGCTTTGAGGTGCGACTGACAGATGGCCTCTCAACGAATCTATATATAGGCTTTCCGCAGTGATGAGTTCCAGGGCGCTGATTATATCTATACTGCCTATCGCGGTCTTTCTGATAGATGGATCCAGTTCGGCAAGCGTGACCCGCTTATCTTCTTCCGTTATAACATTTTCATCGTCTATGCCTGCTTCATGCCTCAATTCATGGGTTATGCCCACCGCCAGAATCACTTCCAGAACATCTTTTTGCTTCTCTTTGGGCAGGGATGGGATCACTTTCTCAAATATTATCTTATTGATCCCGATGAATGAGTTTCTCCTGTGGTCTTCTATGGGGGATTCGGATGAGTCGAGAAGGGCTATTGTTATGGGCCGGGATTTATCTATACCCTTAAACGCGTCCGGGCCGCGTATATTAATTGAATCCGTTATCGCTTTTTGGATCAACCTGTGTACCGGAACTCCATGATTCGCGCATAATTCTTTCAATTTGGAATCTATCTCAAATTTTACCATCCCGACCGAAGGAATATCTTCTGTAATTATGCCGAGCCTATTATCATCTTCTCTAAGATGCTTCTGCAATTCCGCCACTCCGCTGGAGTCTTTATTAAATTCCAGGCCGTCTACGATGAATTTATCGGCATTATAATATGGCCGGACGCCTGCTTTGTTCGGATCCAACAACGCCTGGAACTGGCGCGCCTGGGGCGGTGCCTGCGGATGAAGACTGGCTTCTGACTTCGCTTTAATCTGCGCGAGGATTTCGTCACTAAGTTTCGTATCTTTGAAATACTGTGTTATGCCGCTTGAGAAATTTTTCGGGGCCCTCGCCACTTCGTCCAGTAGCCTTTCGGGATCGTACGTATATATACTCATAACTGGCTTGGCGGTTCTTTTCCTAATAATTTCTTTAATTCTATCGGCTTCGGTTTCTGTGACTTTCACAATATAAAGGTGACATATCTCGCAGTTCAGCTTGTCTCTTCCCTTATAACGAAAAACACCGCTCGCGTCATAGCCGGGTTCCTTATCATAATCTTCGCTTCCTTCCTTAGCGAAGAGCCCTTTTGGATGTCTGGGATTTTCAATCTTAACGAACCTGTCTGCTGATATTTTTATGCCCATCTCTTCCTCGGTCTCTCGTATAGCCGCATTCAGCGAATTCTCTCCTGCGTCAACATGGCCTGAGGCTGAAATATCAACGTCATGTTCGACCTTATCAGCCCTGCGTTGAAGGATCCATTTGCCATTAGAAGTTACGAGTAGGACTTGAACGCTCGAATGGCGCATGCCATTTTGGTGAGCCGCATCACGCGGCATTCTCTTATCTGTGGTAATACTATTTTCATCGACCTCGTCGAGGTAAGATTGCGAAGCGGTTTCCGGCGGCGACTGTGGTTGGGCAGCGATGAATGCCAAATCTCCGGGCATGAGTTCGCCTTGAGATTTCCGTCCTTCAGCTATGGCATCTAATATCACCTTGTCTTTATTAGCAAGCAGGTTTGTCAGCGCATCTAGAGGGCTATTATCTCTTATTCTATTATCGCCGAAAACTTTCTGTATAAAAGGTATTGTCTGACTGAATGATTCGATACTTTTGCCTCTCTGCTCTTCCATCGTGTATTTGTTATTACCGTGTTCGAATATGTCAGCCAGAACTAATATGGAGATCAGAAGCGCCATCTCATCCTTTGATACCGTAAGTTCGCCCTCAAAGGTCTTAATATCATTCCAGAATGTCTTGTAATCGTTGTGATATTTTATCAATACCTCTAAGTCTTTCGATATATTTACCCCTTTTTCTTCTAATATCCTGAGAGAATTACTCGGCACGTCAAATATCGAACGGCATATCTCTTCTTCGATGGCGCTTAAGTTCCTACCACCCAAGATCTTCCCAAAGCCATTTCTGAAAAGCCGGTATCTCCCTTTTATGACTTGAGGAACGACCGCCAATTTTTCATCGGTGGCCTCTTTCTCAATAAGCCAATTTACCGCCTGTTTTATGGACCTTATATTTGTATCTTTCTTTTTTGCCTCATCAACTAATATCTTTTGCAATCCATTGAATTCATCATAATATAAGCCTCTTATACCGGCGCCGACATCGTGAAATAGCGATGCCTCTCGCAAAAGATTCAGCAGTTTCTCAGATAATCCCAGCTTTTCACCTATTCGCATATTAATGCGGGTAGCTCTGTCTACATGCCCGATCAGGAACCCGTGATTCAGCGCATTAAGGAAGACGTAATATGCGGCATAGCGAACGGAATGATTTGGATCCTCCAGCATTTTCTCTAAATAATGCATCGCCCTGTCAATATCGAGTTTTGCCAAAGAATATATAGTGTCGTAGCGAACGTAAAAATTATTGTTTGATAACGCCTTTATATAACCGGCGAAGATCTCGTCTTTACTGGCGCCTAATCTTTTTAATGACTCAGCGGCAATCCATCGGACAATCCACTCCGGGTCAGACAGGCTTTCTAATAACGGCTTGATGGCCGCCTTATCGCCGAGAATCCCTAATATATCAACTGCGGCGTGACGCGCGCCCGATTTTGGATGATGTAGCATAAGCATCCACCAACTCACGGGGAATAATAACTTATCTATACCAGGTAGTATTGCTAAAAGACCTACAACGTGTTTCTTATATCGTTCGTGGATCATTATAAGCCGTGCGGCTTTTGGCTTTTCTTTAAGCAGATCCAAAAATGCCTTTATCTGCTTTCCATCGAGTTTTCCTTTAGATATACCTTCTAATAATTCAAATTTCATACCATCCGGAACTCTCGGATCGAGTAATTCGTCTTCATGTTTGTGGTAGGGAATATTGAAAAGGGCTATGGGGAGGGTCCGTGCTTCGGCGGCGGTAAATCCCGCCTCTATCATCTTATTGTAAGTCGCACGACCCAGGAAGAAGTATCTGAGCGCCGCGACGCCTAAGTATACACCGGCAGCGAAACCTAAGCCCGTAAAACCGAAATTCAAAAAGGTGGGATCGCTCAAGAAATGCCTTGCGAAAAACACCGATATACCGGAGACTATCAAACCGGCTGCCCCAGCCATCAGACCTGCTGAACGCGCCTCTTTTGAAGTGAGAAAATGCCCCGGCGCGTCAAAACAATTTTCCTCTTCCCAGTTAAGAGGAAATGGGTCTCGATATCCCGCTGTCTTGATATGCCTCTTCATCAAAGTATTCAAGACAATCGTTATCTTTTTTCCAGTGAAATCCGGATCGGTAAAACGGCCTACTACATAGAAAATACTTTCCTTCTCTCGCACCTCCTCCTCTTCCTTAATAGCTTCCATCTTCTCTTTGAATTGTTCGTCGCTACTTTTTATCGGAGTAAGGACCCTTCCTTTTTTTGTTCCTTCGGGAGGGACTTTTTTGATTTTCTTCACTTCCCCGTCAATTTCAGATTGTTTTGAGCCAAGAATGCAACCTATAAATTTTCTCCTGGAACCGCTCCAGGCCATAAAGACCTTACACATGTCGCTGTTTAAACAACGCTCTACTACCTTAATTCGTTCTTCAGAACCTCTTCTCCATATCCTACTCTCCTCGTATAGCTTTAAGACATCTCCACGTATCTCAGGATTCACCCTTCGCACCATATAGAATGTTATTCCTTCTATGTCACCGAATTCCGGAGAAAGCTTTAGCTCAATTGGATCGCCGTATAAATTTTTATTAGGAAATACTGGGGGTGAAGGCGGAGATGTCGTCAGTAGAATAGGGGCTTTCTTTTTCTCTCCTGTATTAAACATGAGATACGCAACGACGGTGCTTGCCGCCCCGACGAAGATGCTGGCTCCCCCTACGGTCTTGAGCTCGAAATCGAGTAACAACATTATTATCGCACAGATGACGATGGCGGCCGTGACGAAGGTCACTTCAGTCAGGCCGAAACCGTCTTCTTTCGCGCGGGCTGGGCTTTCGCTTCTGATATAAGAGAGCAGATATGTGCTCGAATACACGAAAACCGCCAATAACCCGACCCCTAAAATACCCCGTAGGAAATCATATGACAGTATGGCCCTTTCCCCGATGACGTCGAACATACCGGTCGTCAGCATGATGACGAAAGGCACGACAAAGAGGACAAAAAGCCGCGCGAACATCTTGATATTTTCCCAGAAGTCGGCTACTTTTATGCCCAGAACTTTTTTCATTCCGACTTCCCATTCATGGCCGTAGTGCGTCGTGAGTCGCCACAGATGTGCCTGCCCCTGTATCAACTCCTTGGTCGCCTGATATCCGGCTAAAATTATATTGACCAGATAGCCTGTTATGGCAAAAGACGTGATGAATATCCTCAACTTCATCGCGATGACGGGCTTGCCGACGCCTTTATTCTTATGCTGGTGATACAGATAAAGCAGCAATATATAATAAACGAATCCCAACAGAGGAAGTATCAGGGAGACCAGGACCAATTCCGTTACGAGTGTGGCTTTTTCCGA
>JAQUQN010000039.1 GCA_028716065.1 Candidatus Omnitrophota bacterium | reverse complement strand
GGCAGTCCTAATAGGTGACAGGAGCTCTTTGAGCAAGGCGCTAAGGGAGGATTTCAGTTATACCGGCACCGTTCACGTGCTGGCGATAAGCGGACTGCATGTGGGCCTGATAGCCGCTCTCTTTTTGGGATTTTTTACATTTTTAAGGATTCCGAAACGGCCGCGCCTTATCCTTGCAGCAGTATTTCTCATATTCTATTCGTTCGTGGCCGGCAATAATCCGCCCATAGTAAGGGCTGTCATCATGTTCTGGATCCTGATATTGGGATATCTGATGAATAGAGAGCCGGACATGCTCAATTCCTTGTCTTTCGCGGCCATTCTGATACTTGCATGGAATCCGAAGCAACTCTTCAGCGTGAGTTTTCAGCTCTCTTTCGTCGCGATACTGAGCATCATCGTGCTTACACCCCGAATAGACGGTATATTAAGGATCGGAACGAAGCGCGGCCGTTCATTTTACGATAGACTGCGGCTTTACATATTGAAAGGCTTATCCGTTTCGGCGGCCGCGACCATTGGGACGGCGCCCTTCATAGCACATTATTTCAATATCATTTCTCCGGTAGCATTATTCGCGAACCTGTTCATCATTCCGCTGCTATTCCTGTCGATCATGATATCAGCACTTTTTTTAATAGTGAATGCTTGTTCATCGTTTTTAGCCGCCCCCGTTTCCATGATCTTAGACGCTGTGAACAATGCGATCTTTAGCCTGAACCATCTTCTTTCACGGCTGCCCTTTTCTCATTTCAGGATAGGCGCCCCGTCTTTCTGGTTCATCGTCTTATATTATCTTTTTCTCTCATCGTTATTTATCATGCCGCGGGAAGTGCTTATCGGAAGATTCAGGATCCCAAAAAAGCGGGTATATATTTTACTCCTGTTCTTTTTTGCCGTCTTGTTGTGGTCGGAGAACCTGAATCCCGATAAGAAATTGTTGAAGATAACGTTTTTTGACGTGGGGAAGGCGGACGCGATCTTTATAGAATTTCCGGGATCTTCCAACCTTCTGGTCGATGCAGGTACCGGCCAGGATGAAGGTATGGATATCGGAAGGTCGGTGATAGCGCCGTATCTGTGGAATAACGGCATAGAGAGAATAGGGGCTTTGGTGGTCACGCATTTTCATAAGGACCATGTGGGCGGCGCGGTATTTGTATTGGAGAATTTTCACGTTTCTTACGCGATAGACAGCGGCGCAAGGCCCGACGCTCATAACAGGTTGTACGATCGCTACTTGGAGGCCGTAAAGAGAAGAGGGGTGCGACACTTGACGGTGCGAGAGGGGGATGAGCTCTCCGGTTTCGGAGAAGCAAAAATTTTTATCCTTAATCCTGAACGGGAAAAAGATATTATCGATTCGAACACCAATTCTATCGCTATGAAAATAGTTTATAAGGATGTAAGCATTCTTCTCTGCGCCGATATAACGGCGAGCGCGATGGAACGGCTCTTTCCATACGGAGATTTTTTGAAATCTTCCGTCATGAAAGTTCCGCATCACGGAGGATCATTAGGCGATGAAAATATTGCGGAAAAATTTTTCTTAGAAGTCTCGCCTGATATATGTGTTACCAGTTCCGGCGGAATAGATAGAGTAGGGAGCAAGCCAAGCAGCACGATGAATATCATAACTCATTTAAATTCAAATAGTTACAACACAAAAAATAGCGGAGCGGTTATTTTGACAACCGATGGATATTTTATCAAAGTAGTAGAAAATAAGCAAAAAAACTAACTTTTTTATATTTTACCTTGACAAACAAGAAAACTATGATATACTTTTATCAGTAAAGTTATAAGTTAGCAAAAAGAGGAGCAATATTTAGTGGAGAAAAATTTCATGGCAGGCGAAGAGAGACGGCGATATCAACGCGTCGTATCCAGCCTGCCCGTTCAATATAAGAACCTTCGCAGCGCCGAAGGGACCAAAGCCGGGTCTTTGACCAAAGACATAGGCGCAGGAGGCGTTCGTTTCAATACGGATGAATTCATATCTCTGGCGTGCCGTCTGGTCCTGGAGATCACCATCCCGACGTTATCCAGGCCGATAAAGGCCATCTCGAAAGTGGCGTGGATAAAGAAGATCCCAACGAGTGATAAATACGAACTCGGCAATCAGTTCCTGGAGATGACGAAAGAAGACAGAGCGCATATTACCGATTTCGTAAGTAGAGTAAAAGATACCAACCCCCAGCCCAATCCCGTATAATATCAATCCGACAACACCATCCCAGATCACCATTATATCTTGTTAGCACGCTGGAAATTTTAGGGTCCTGCCCCAAACCTAAACCTCGTTATGTTCGCACAAATATGCAAAAATGCTTATAGGGAAAATGTTCCCCTTCGCTTATGCTCGGGTCGGTCTTTTGCTCAGTCGAAAAACGGGAACCTGCGGAACTCGCCCGCCGGAGGCGGGCTCAAGCATCCTCGGTTCTTTTATTATCAAAAGGTTGTTAAATATAACCGTTTTTCTCCTTCCCAAAAGACCTAACATTTTCATTGTGCTCACTATAACTTCGGTTTAGGTTTATTCTCATCACCACCCTAAAATTCTCCCTATAAGACGCATGGGGAATTCCGCGAAGCGAAATTTCCCCATCTCCCAAGTAAGATATTTTGTGTCTGAGTCTAAGAATTTACGGGTGACACGACCGCAGCCTTTTGCCCGGACAAGCAGCCCATGGGATGGGGGTGTCCGCCGATTAGGATTGCATTGTAGTAAGCCCGCGCCCCAGCTTTAGATAGTCCTGTTGCAGGCAATCCTGGCGGACATACAGACACCAATTAGCTATATACTCGTCTATTGTGAACCCCATGGGCTGCAAGGAGGACAAAAGGCGAGGGAGTGGCAGGACCCGTAAATTCCCTGAGACACACAAAATATCTTACGCCGCTATATTTCTTTGACGTACCACTCCCTCACATGGTATAATTACCGCTATTATGAAACCCAATATAAGCAATAAAATAGTAATATTAGCTGCTATATTGCTGCTGATTTCCGAGAGCGCATCGGCATACTGGGTATGGACCCCGCGCACGAAGAAGTTCGTAAATCCTAAATACGCCGTCAAGGATAGCCCCAAGGAGCAGTTCGACTGGGCCATGAGCTTATTCAACGCCAAGGACTATCAGAAAGCGGCGAACGAATTCGATAAACTTACCAAACAGTACGAATATTCGGAATACGCGTCCAAGGCGCAATTTTATGTCGGGTTATGCTATGAAGAGCTGCGTAAATTCTATATAGCGTTCCAGAATTACCAGAAGGCGATAGATAATTATCCCCACATCGACAATATAGACGAGATCATAGAAAAGGAATACGAGATAGCGAACCTTTACGCCGTCAAGGATAATCCCAAACTACTCGGCGCCGATATAATGGCGCCCACGGATCGCGCGGTAGAGATATACAAAAAGGTAGTGGATAACGCCCCCTACGGAAAACTGGCCGACTCGGCCCTTTACAACATGGGCGAGTCCCTCAAGAAGGCCGAAAGATACGATGAGGCCATCGAGGCCTTTCAAAGGCTGGTGGACGAGTATCCCGAATCCAAACTTTACGACAAGGCAAAATATGAGGTGGCACAGTGCGCTTACAACTCCTCGCTCAAACCCGCCTATGCCTCCGAACCTACCGACAAGGCAATAAGGGCCTTTGAGGATTTTGCCAGGTCGAGCGCCGATGATAAGATGGCCGCGCAAGCCGAGAAGACCATTCAGCGCCTGCGTGACAAAGCTGCCGAAAAGAGTTTCATGATAGCGAAATTTTATGAGGCGCGAAAGCAGTACGAGAGCGCTATAATATATTATAATGAAGTGGTGGAGAAGTATCCCCTGAGCACATTGGCCAAAGAAGCGGCTTCCAGGATAGAGGCGCTTAAAGATAGACAGAATAAGAAAGCCAAGAAGGTGAAAAAATGAATTACGCGCGGGCTCGAAAAGGCATAGTTATTTTCATGGCACTTTCTTTCTTCATCAGCGGTTGCGGTTACACGACGCGGTCCTTGCTCCCCACGAAATACAAGACCATCTATGTGGAGAATTTCACGAATAAGATAGAGTGGCTTGCGGAGCAGACCGACCAAAGGATGTATGTGGGTTATCGTCCCGGCATGGAGATAGAGATAACCAACGCGGTGATAAATAGATATCTATTTGACGGAAACCTGAGCGTTACGCAGTCCGAGACCCCGGATCTAATACTCAAGGGTGCGCTCGTAGATTACAGGAGAGAGCCGCTGAGATATGACACGAACGAGAACGTAGAGGAATACAGGGTGCGCCTGGTGGTAGACATGGAGCTTATAGACGCAAAGACGAAAAATGTGCTCTGGACCGAGAAAGGCTTCGCGGGTGAGACCACCTACAGGACGTCGGGGAGTCTCGCGAAGAGCGAGAACACTGCCGTGCGGGACGCGACAAATGATCTTGCGACACGTATAGTGGAGAGAACTATTGAAGCATGGTAAATTTAAAATCCGGGGTCTTTCTGTTCGTAGGCCAGCAGAATTATCTGAAGGAAAAGGCATTAAAGGAATTAAGATCTCGTCTTTTAAATAAAGAGTCTTCGGAGTTAGATTACAGGATATTTTACGGCGGGGAGAACAGCGTAAGGGATATATTGGATTGCGCGACCACGATACCTTTTTCATCCGCAATAAGATTGGTGGTGGTGAAAGACGCCGAAAAGATATCCTCCTCGGAAGTATCGCGCCTGTTGAATTACATAAAGAACCCGCCCGCATTTACCTGCCTGGTGCTTGATTCCAAAAGCGATTTCGCTTTAAAGGGATTCAGCGCCATGGAAGAATATCTAAAGATAATCAGATTTGACGACTTATCGGGACCTGAACTTTCGGCATGGGTAAGGCGCTATGTATCCTCTCTGGGTAAAAAGATAGAGGATCCGGCGTTGGAGCTCTTAATGGAGACTCAGCATAAAAATCTCTCGGTTTTAGAGCAGGAAGTTGAAAAACTTATAGCGCATGCCGGAGAAGGTGAATTTATAAACGAAAGAGATGTGGAAGAAGTGGTAGGAAAGGGCCTGGCCGGAACGGCCTTCGACCTGCTGAAGTTCGTAAGAGAAGGGAACCTGAGCGAGGCGATCAGGCTCATGTCTGATCTGACCGCATCCGGAAAGAAGGCCTATGAGATCGTAGGGGTCCTGTGCTGGCACTTTAAAAATATCCTGAAGGCAAAGACCCTCCAGGTAAAAGGCGCCAGCGATTATTCCATCGCAGAGGATCTGCGGGTAGGCCGAAGATACAGACGGGATTTCTTTAAAGAAGTCCGCGAGTTGAGCATCTCTCAGATAAAGAATAAGCTGAAAGTCCTTCTGGAAGCGGATTTAAATATAAAGAGAAGCAAGTTCGATCCCAGGCTCGTGCTCGAATTCTCTATTATAAGATTATGCCTTGGCTAGTTTCGCGAGTTTTTTTGCGAGACGGGAAATTTTTCTATGAGCGGTTTTCCTGCGGATAACCTTCTTAGAAGCAGCCCTGTCTATTTTAGACACAAGGGTATTTATAAATTTTTTGGCCTCATCCACCTTTTTATCCGAAAGCAATTTTTCGAATTTTTTCACCAGAGTCTTGAGCTCTGATTTGGTGGATATGTTTTTGAGATGCTTGGCTTTAGCCTTTCTTAATTCCTTGTAAGCAGATCTTTTAATTGGCAATTTGGACCTCCGTTTTGAAAACAACGGGGGTGATTATAGCATATTCCGGCATTCAAGGTCAATATCTTTATCCGCCTTCGCCAATGAAAGCGTTTTAGCGTAGATAGGCTTCGGCGGATTCCACTTTTGAGGTGAGAGAGACGGGTTTCATATGAATAAAGAACATCTGATAAAGTCTACGGGAACCATAGGTATCGCTACGGCCGTGAGCCGCGTCCTCGGATTCATAAGGGATATAATAATAGCCAAATATTTCGGGACGAGCCTTGCCGCCCAGGCCTTTGTCGTGGCGTTCAGGATACCGAATAGCCTACGGGATCTTGTCGGGGAAGGCGCGACAAACGCCGCGGTAGTACCCGTCCTGACGTCATACCGGGCCAAGGGCGACGAGAAAGAGTTCTTGCATGTAGCGAGAATATTGTTCAACATATCGTTCGCGCTTCTATCCTGTCTGACGGTCATCGGCATAATCTTCTCTCCTTTAATAGTCAGGTTGATAGCCCCCGGCTTCATCTCCGATCCCGAAAAGCTGGAATTGACGATAAGGATGAATAGATATATCTTCCCGTACCTTATTTTGATAGGCCTTACGGCCTATTCCATGGGTGTTTTGAACGCCATCAAGCATTTTGCCGCGCCTGCCTTCGGCCCGGCCATACTGAACATCGCCCTCATAGCAACGGTCATATGGCTTTGCCCGGTGATCGGCCCCATGGGCCTGGTCGTCGGCGTGCTCATCGGAGGGACTCTGCAACTATTCATCAACGTACCGGTACTCTACAGAAGAGGCATAACGATAAATTTCAGGGACGGTTTCAGGCATCCGGCCGTGAAGAAGATCGGCAAACTTCTGGTGCCGCGCGCGGTCGGTTCCGCCGTATACCAGATAAACATATTTGTCGATACGATACTGGCCTCGCTGGCGTGGATAGTGGGTTCGGGCGGCGTAGCGGCGTTATATTACGCCAACAGGCTCATTCAGTTCCCCCTGGCGATATTCGGCCTGGCCATCGCGCAGGCGGCGCTGCCTAAATTGAGCGGCGAATTCGCTTCCAATGATATTAAAAAGATGAGGGATACAATATCGTTCTCGTTGCGGACGGTATTTTTCATAATGTTGCCCGCCAGTTTCGGCCTTGCCATATTGGGCAGGCCCATAATAAGGTTGCTGTTCGAGAGGGGTGAATTCACCTCATACTCGACCGGCATAACGGAAAGCGCTCTCTTTTTCTATTCATTCGGTCTGGTCGCCTATAGCGGCATAAAGATACTCGTCTCGTCTTTTTACTCCATGCACGACACGATGACGCCGGTCAGGACGGCATCCGTCGCGGTCATATTGAATATAGCGCTGAACCTTATCCTGATGTGGCCGCTCAAGCTCGGCGGATTGGCCCTGGCGACTTCTATATCCGCCACCTTCAATTTTCTCATGCTCTATTTCGTGCTGGCCCGCCGGCTGGGAGATTTCGGATCCAGGCAGACGGCGGATTCGTTCATCAGGGTCCTGGCGGCAAGCGCGATAATGGGCGGAGTTTTGAAAATTTTATTGAAAGACGGTTCCGGCCTTGATGTCAGAGGCCTCATTGCCGCGATATCCGTCAGCATCGCGGTTTTCTTCGCGGCGGCATATTTATTGCGAGTCAAAGAATTGAAGGACCTGAAGGGATGGATCTTAAAGAGAAGGTAAGGGCGCTTCCGGATTCCGCGGGCGTATATCTGATGAAAGGCGATGACGGAACGGTCCTCTATGTCGGCAAGGCGGACAATCTTAAGAAGAGGGTTTCAAGCTATTTTCAGAAAGGCCGATATCTATCCGAAAAGACTAAAATCTTGATATCGAAGGTGGTGGATATCACTTTCATTCCCGCTTCTTCGGGCGCCGAGGCCCTCATATATGAGAATAGCCTCATAAAACAGCTTTCGCCGCGTTATAACGTAGCGCTGAGAGACGACAAGAGCTACCCATTTTTGAAGCTGACCATGAACGAAGACTTTCCGCGTCTATTGATAACACGCCAGAAAAAACCGGACGGCGCCGTATATTACGGGCCTTATACGAATGTCAAACTTTTGAGAGAGGCCCTCGTTATATTAAGGCATATGTTCCCCTTAAGGACATGTGTCAGGATGCAGAAGCGGCCGTGCCTTGATTATCATATAAAGCAGTGTGCCGCTCCCTGTACGGACATGATAGATAAAGAGCATTATAAAGCTATCGTGGCGGAGTTGAGGCTGTTTTTGGAAGGCAGGAGAACGGAGCTCGTGAAATTGTTATCCGAAAAGATGGCCGCCGCGGCTGGAAGTGAAAATTTCGAGGAGGCGGCGCTCCTGAGAAATAGGATAGAGACCTTAAGCGCTATCAGAGAGAACAGGGTCACCTATAATCCTTCCGGAGAGACTGAAGAGCTTAAAGATATCATCGGGATAAAGGGTGCCCTTGACAGGATCGAGGCCTTCGACGTGTCGAACATGATGGGCAAGGAAGCGGTGGGCTCCATGGTATCTTTCTACAAGGGCAGGCCAGACAAGAATGAATATAGGAGATTCAAGATAAAGACGGTATTTAAGATCGATGATTACGGCATGATGCGGGAGTTGATAAAGAGAAGGTACGCGCGCGTGGTCGAAGAGAAGAGAAAGTTGCCGGACCTGATATTGATAGACGGCGGCAAGGGCCATCTGGCCGCGGCGACTGAAGAACTGGGGAAGCTGGGTATTGACGGCGTGCCCGCAATAGGGATCGCCAAGGAGCGCGAACACCTGTATCTAAAGGAGAAAAAAGAACCACTCATACTGCCCCGGGAATCGAAGGCGCTGCACCTGTTGCAGAGGATAAGGGATGAGGCGCACAGGTTCGCCATAGCTTATCATAAGCATCTTCTTTCGAAGAATATCAAAGTCTCGGAACTCGACAATATATCGGGAATAGGGAGAAAAAGAAGGAAGGCTCTCATGAGGCGTTTCGATTCGCTCGATGAGATAAGATCGGCGCGCCTGGAAGACCTTTTGAAAGTGGAAGGCATGAATGAAAAGACGGCAAAAAATATTATCGACTATTTTAAAAAATGACGGTTTTACGCCTTTTCAGAAGAAGGTATATGCCGCTGTCCTGGATATACCTTCCGGAGAGGTCCGCTCATACAAGTGGGTGGCTAAAAAGATATCTCATCGGCGCTCTTACAGGGCCGTGGGAAACGCCCTGAATAAAAATCCGTATCCCCTGATGATACCATGCCACAGGGTAGTTGCCTCGGACGGAAAGATAGGCGGATATTCCAGGGGAGTCGCCCTGAAAAAAAGAATACTGAAAGCGGAAGGTGTTGACTCACTTTAGGGCAGTTGTTATAATCATCTAATACTTATTTTCAGAAGGAGTGGCCCGATGATCGAAGATTTTAAAAAAGAATTGAATGCGGTTGAGGATAAACTCAAAAACTTGAGAGGTTATCTTTGACGTCGATAAAAATTCTAAAAAGATAGGCGAACTGGAGTCGGAGATCGCTACCGGAGATTTTTGGAAGGACCAGGAGCGCTCCAAATC
>JAQUQN010000038.1 GCA_028716065.1 Candidatus Omnitrophota bacterium | reverse complement strand
TGCTCGGCTGTAAGACAGAATATGTCGATGACGTAAAAGGTCCTATTAATGAAATGGATCTTCGTTATGGGCAAGGCTTTCTTAAGGCAGAATATCCGGATATATTTAAAGAAGAACCTTTAGAACCTAAGACATATTCGATCCAAAACCTCGATGAGAACCTCCCGACGCGCGACTACGCGGCAGGCAAATCGCGCGGTTCCGCGGCGGGGAAAGACGAGCTCAAAAAACTCCTGAAAAAATTGAAAGCATATTGGGAAATAAAAACCAAAGATGGCCATGTCGTTACGCTTTTTGAACCACTTAACCCATTAAGCTCCAAGAAGGATGGGATGTTCGCTGTTATCAGAAATTCGGAAGGCGACGGAAAACTCATTCGGCTGTATGATTACTTTGTGCCAATAGATACCCAGTTGAGCCCGGATGAGAAGTTCATCATATTTTATAACACAGCCTTCCGCGGCCATCCTTTCAAAGTTTACGAACTCGCGAATCCCAAAAAGCCGGTTATCGATAAACTCTTAGATCCGGTCAACGGCACCTTTGCCTTCAGCCCCAACGGACAGTATCTATTGATGTGCGGTGATCCGCTCGGCAAACTCTTCTTTGGTAGGGACTGTGTGATAGCCAAGAACATTCGCGTATATGACCTCTGGAGCAATTCACCCGGCAAACCCATCGTCGAAAGAAAGGCCTATTTCGTAGACGCGAAATTTACCCCGGATAATAACTTATCTATTACGGAAGCCGTCTGGAAAGGCCATGTAGATAATGATCCCACTAAGAGGGACATTTACGAAAACGTCGAAACCGTCACAAACCTTGCCGGCAGGAGCAATATTTCCGGTCAGGCAGAAGAGCCCATCATAAATACCGCTTTCATCTACATGTACTCGAAGCCCTGGCAGAGCGGGCCGAAGCTTAGAAAATTCGAAAAGGCGGTAAAGGCAATAGATGATATTGAGTTCCTGAAGTCTATAAAAGATAGGATATCGAAGATACTTAGTCAGGGTCCTGATAAGATACCCGCTCTTGTCGGCGTGGCCAAAAAAGATATTTTTCTCAAGGCCCCGCAGCGTTATGACACAGTCTTTAATGTAATCGACGAGCGGATAAAAGAACTTACCGGCAGAAAGGCACAGGAAACACCAGATCTCGGAATGGGCGACGAAGGTTACGGCTTCGACAAGGACGGCAACATGGTCCAGCCGGGCAGCGAAGGCAAATCGCGCGATTCCGCGGCTACGACAGCATCGCCTCAGGGGTTTGATTATGAACCAGCAGTGAAAGCTCTATGGCAAGCGTGGCTTCACTACGTCGAGGATCCGGCTGAGGGGCCTGTTTATGTATCGAAGACATATGATAGTTCTGAGCTAGCCCAACGCGCACAAGACTTTGATAAAGTATGCCAAAGTATTATTGGAGATACAGGGCTGCTTTCGTCCGAACCATTCCAGGAATTGATGCGGAGACATTTCCGTCTAAGAGATTATCTGAATGAGAAGTGGGGTATTCATGCCGGCAGGAGCCCGGAGAGTCGCGGTATGGGCGACGAGGGTTACGGATTCGACAAAGATGGCAATCTCGACGTCGAAGGCAAATCGCGCGGTTCCGCGGCGGGTAAAGCAAGAAAGGCATGGCAGCAATTTTTTAAGAAGGTCTTCAAAAGCAAAAAGAAAGGGCTGATTGCTCTTCCAGCCGCAATTAAGGCGGTAAAACCAAAAGAGTTCGTTGTAGGAGAAATTTCCGCGCTTCAAGCCGCTTTGAGGAAGGCCGGATTTACGCATGTCTTCGTGGTCATCCGCCACCGGAAGATGAATCAAAAAGTGTCATCCGTTTTGTATGATAAAACACCAGTTACCTTTACGACCTCTACCAGGTTTTCAGATGTAGGTAAAGAAGAGTGGTATACAGAAACCTACGCTGAGATGTATTTCCCAAGATATCTCAAAGTGCCTGTGCAGATCTTCGCGAGGAATGGTAAGGGAGAGATGCTCGTATTGGAACACGCCATGCGGAATATGGACGATTTTAAAGCCGCTGATGATGATAAGACATGGAAATGGGAGATCAGGGGCCTGCCTAAAAACATAGAAGCTGTCGAATCCAGTTTGTACGACGAAGAGGAAGATGAGACACCCGGTTCCGGAATGGGCGACGAAGGTTACGGCTTCGACAAGGACGGCAACATGGTCCAGCCGGGCAACGAAGGCAAACCGCGCGATGCCGCAACTAATGATATATCAGAGATGAAAAAAATGTTAGCCGTCTCTCTTAAAGATAGCGATAGAAAGTCTGAAATAACTGCTAGAGGCGTTCTGCTTCTTGCAGGATATGACAGAGAAGCGCAGATAAAAGAGCTTGAGAGAATATATCAGGAAGAGATCGATGAGGCCCTTAAAGTATCAACGTCAAGCAATATATCTATGAGAGTTAACATAGCCATAGCGTTACTTAAAGCAAATTATGCTCGTTCTATACAAATAGAGCGCTTAAGGTTATTATTGGATTCTATAAAAAATGAATTAAGTGATATTTCTAGTAGAACAAAAGGGTTGACATTTAATCCCGAAGAAGAAGATGAAGAGATTGCACTTCAAAGCTCTTGGAAGATGCAGTTTATTAATATGGAATCCAGAACGTATTTATCCCTAACAGTAGATGCGTGCTTAGCTTTGCTTCTATACGGCGAAGACACAGATAGAGAAGAGCAGGTTCGAAAATTAAACGAATTATTAGGAATGAATATTTCAAAAGCGGAGAGTGACGCTATTCGTTCAGCCTTGACAGGGTACTCCAAGAAAGTCGCGGGAGATTTCAAAGATTCTACAGCAGAGAAGGTGAAAGACGCCTTAAAACCAGCGGTCGAATATATATACAAAGCGTTAACTGATATGAAGTTGTACCCGGCCTTTTCCGATGATGTAAAAACTGGCGCGACCATCGTTGAAATTCTAAACGCAAAGGATGGGTCCAAGCTTAGCTTTATATTTACAATTGATTCTAAAGACCCCAATAAAATTATCCTCGAACGTACGATATCGAACTTGCCAAAAGATAAACCACAGATATTAAAGACTTATACCGTTGATGGCGCCGCAGGTACGACGGAGGCTGCCGAAACGATGTTAAAGGGAAGCGGTACGGTTTTAAAATCGTGGCCTGCCGCACCTGGTGCGATTGCGGTGAGTAAAGGAGAAGAAGTTAGCGGCACGTCATCCGACCAGCCCCGCAACGCCGACGGCACGTTCGGCCAAAAACCCGGCAAGAGCCCCGAGGATGCGAAGCTCGTTATAAAGCTATCGGGATGGCTGGAAAGCAGAAAGTCAATATTTACGTTAGAGGAATACCTTGAGACATACAAGAGGGTGCGGAAGGAACATCCGGAATTAAAATTTGACCCGCTTGCGGAGCACCCCGAGACGACAGCTAGAAACGATCTCAACGGACTTATCAATCAGAGTATCCTGAAACCGCACGAAGATGAAGAAACCGGAAGGACGATCGGATACGAGATAACAGATAAAGAGAAGATCAAGCTAGCTAAGGCAGAACCGCGCGATTCCGCGGCGGAAGCTGAAGAACCTGAAATTTTACAGGGCGCGTTCAGTCATATCACTGATATCGGTGAAGTGTTGGTCGTCCATTACGCGGTCATGGACCAGAAACCATTCGCCCCTTTGGCGCATGATACGGTACCATCTTTGCTTAAAGATCACATGAGCCAGTGCAAAGGAGATCTTGATAAGTTATGGAATAAGGGTAAGGGAAGAAGGATAGGAGAATCGCGATCGTACGTAATCACTTCTATAAGGATGGATGGCGAAAAAGGGATTGCGTTCTCCGTAGGCACCAGCGCCGAAGGTGACATAGTGCCCGCCGAAGCGGTCTGCGTGGTCGGAACGATAATGCCGGTGGAAAAGCAGGTGTCCGAGGACGCGTCTTTGCGGAACAAAAAGAGCGTGGCGGATGTCTTGGGCGAACTTACCAAGCACTCGCTAAAGGCATTATCCCTTTTACAGGTCCAGTGGCTTAATGCGCCACTGTCTAACGGTCAGAGGCCGGCTCATCTGGTGGATGAGATAATGATCCGCGCCGCATTAGCCGAAGCGGGAATTGACAGGGGAATGCATGCGGAATGGCTGGAGAATTTAGTATCGGCCAGGCCCATGCCTGAAAAGTATAGCTGGACCAGTTACATGCCGGATCTGGAATATGCCATGGCTTTAGCCGCATTAGTGCAGATTGGCCAGCATAGCGCCGAAAACATCGAAAAGATGGAAGATGCTCTTAAAGATCTTCATTTTGAAAAGGGTAAGATAGCGGAGATAGTCATTCGTTCGGCATTATTGAATGATGCGATAGCCAGAGGCGTTGAAGAAAAAAGAGACGAGCAAATGGCGTGGTTTTATGATTTCCTGTCGCGCCATCCCGCCAGCAGAATGGAAGAGATACTGGTCCAGGATGTGCTGTTGAATAACGGCGATCACAGGCAAGAGCGCATCGAACAGTTATCGTATATCTTGAATACAGACCAGTTCCGTCTATCTACATTAGAGCGCATAGCGGCCCATAACGCGTTACTGAAAGCAGGCCATGATAGAAACGGGCAGGTCAAGAAACTGCTTGCCATTATATCGGAACGGACCCTCAGCACGTCGCTATTGGAAGAGATAGCGGCGCATGCGGCGCTATTGGCCTACGCGTCGGAAGAGATGGCGAAAGATGCCGGCAAGTCCGCCGCGCGGCAGGATGAGGCGCCGGATTCGACCAAGGCGGCAAGGGATATCGCTTCGATGGCAAGTTTTGAGGCGGTTTTCGGAGATAAAGATGCGGAAAATAACGCCGCCTTTAAGTTTATCTATGACAAGATTGCCTATGGCGTAGAGAGGATATGCTCTGAATTTGATGAACGTTATGGCAATGATTCGATAAAGACGGCGGAGGTCGGCATTGTCCGCGGCGGAAAGAGCGGAGATACTTTGGCCGTCAGTGTCAATCCCGTTACAAAAGAGCGAAGAATCGGTATTTATGAAACATTCATAAGAGGTGTTTACGATAACCTTTACCAATTGGTAGATTCTAATCGTTGGACGGAATATGAGGTTCGTGCCCAGGTATCGGTGATCGAGGCCTTGATCGACGGCAGTATTTTGCATGAGGCGGGACATGGATTTGAAGGATATTCCGGCATAGATTTGCATAGCCTCCTCAACGACACTGATGCCGTAGAGGCCTATGCCGCATTGATCGAAACAAGCATTCCCAAGACCGCGCAAGATAAGGAAAGGTTTGCCGAAACCATCGCTGAATTGAATATAGGCGGCAAGCAGAATATAGCCTATGTCACGAATAAAGCGGCATATCTTTTCTACAAATTCATAAGTTTCCAGCCCGGGATGTACATTGGTGTCGATGGAAAAATAGATGAAAAGAAGATAAGAGATATGGTAAACAACTATTACTATGTTAACCCTCATTTGGAACGGGCGATTAGAGCAGGCGTGAGTCCCGATGGCCAACTTATAATAAATCAGGTAGCGGATAAGGTGATTGAAAGTTGTAGATTATTTTTTGGCGAAAGGACTACATGGCATAAAAAGAATATAGCCGGAACAGATGCGTTAAACGGCGCAGGTTATGAGGGATTGAGAAGTTTGATAGTAGAGGCGACTTCCAAGCAGCAGGCCGCGAGAGAAGAAGCCAGATCTGCTATTAGTAAAATACCCGGAGCGGCGGATGCCATACAAGCGTATATAGAAAGAGAATCGCCTAAAGGTACAACATTGCGCTTGCTCCAGGCTGCGCAAAAACAGGCAAGGAGCGCCGAAGAGTGGCGCAAGGGCGGAAGCGCCTCGCAGCAGGGCACTGCCGAAGTAAACCCCCGTGATTCCGAAACGGAAAAGGCGCGGCAGGTCATGGAAGCGCCTACAGCGGTCCATGTCGAAAATGACTTAAATAAGCTCGTTATAAAGCTATTGGAATTCGATGCGGCGTTGGAATTGGGCAATATAGACAAAAAGAAACTTGCCGAGGCAGAAAAAGATTTTAGGAAGAAAGCAGGTGAGATCATCAAGGGTATCGATGATTTGACGATATTGGATGAGCTTGTAATTGCGTTTTCAGTTCGTTTTGTTGATATGGAAAATACGGGAGAGAAAAGGAGAGCGGATCTATACGCAGATATCGCTGATAGATTAGAAGCCAGGATAGAAGAATTAAAACCCGCATCTGGCAAAGTCTCCGGAGGAACGGATCTCCAGCGCGGCGGAAGCGCCTCGCAGCAGGGCACCGCCGAAGTAAGCCCTGTTCTTACAGAGACGAGCCCATACTATGTCGGCATGAGCATGGGCGGAACGAAACTCTACGCGGCGCTTTATAAGAGGACATCCGGCAAACCCGAGGTCCTCGGTAAGTGCAGCGTTACGTGGAAGGATGCGTTCAATCTAGCTAATCCGAGAGACGTATCAGACGCGAACATAGTTTCACCTGATGCCATCGTCGCAAAAATAGCCGAGACCATACGCGGCCTTGTTGCCGAGAATAATTTAACAATAAACGATCTTAATAATATCGGTTGCACTTCTCCTGGGCCGCTCGACCATGATACAGGGGTCATAGGGACAGAGTGCAAGACATTCAACATGCCGTTCGATAAGTATCCGTTTAGCCGGAAGCTGTCGGAAGAATTGGGCACGCCATATGTAGAAGTGAAACACGATTCGCACTCCGGCATCGAAGGAGAGACCGCGCTGGGCGCGCTTGTAGGCGTGGATAACGCTTACTACGTCATACAGGGAACGGGCCTTGGAGGATCGCCTTCGGTAAAAGGAAAGTATTATATAGAAGTTCCCGAACTTACCGAGCCGGGCCATCATATCGTCGGCACTCCGAATGTTTCCGCTGCCGCGAGAGCCGTAACGTCGTATATCTATAGGTTCATACCAAACTACGGCAAAGGCCACCCTTACGAAGTCGTCGATAATCCTATTGCGGGAAAGAAGCATCAGATTACGAAGGAGAAGGCGGAAGAGTTGATAACCAGCGGTAAATACGTACGAGATGACTTCATATGGACGATAGACGGTGAGAAAGATTTTGAGGATATCGTAGCTGGCGTAGGTCTCGAGCCGATGTTAAAGGATAAAGAAAGGCTTACTCAGATGTTCGGCGGCAATGCCGGGGATTACTCCAAAATAAACGAGCCCAGGGACCTTTCGGAATTGGCCATAAATGGAAGTAAGGCGGAGCAGCAGACGGCGAAGGATATAATAAGATATATCGCCAGAGAGGTGGGTAAGGGCCTAGCCGCGCTCATAAATTATTCTTATGGTAAAGAATGGCAATTAGATGGCGTCGTGCTGGGATCTACTATAGGTGAGAAACTGGGGATAGATTCCAATGGCGTCATGTTACGGACAGCCGAAGGAGAAGATTATTACTATGATGATATTCAAGAAGCGGCTTTCTACGAACTTGCCGTCCGTTTTGGCGTGGAACAAAGCTTTGCCAGGAGAGTATCAAGTAGGATAGTACGTTCACCGCTAACGCAGGATGAAAGAGAAACGGCCGGTTTCGACCGTAAGTATGCCGCTACTGCCGAAGAAGCCGTGCAGATCGAAGATGCGAAGGCCGCTGATCCGTATGAGGCTGCCATTGCCGTGATGCGGAAGATAGCGGAGAATTTTGCAAATAGCTTAAGTTTTTCTCCGAAAGCGTTGAGTTTGGCGCTTGGGTTGGATCCCGAAAAAATAAGGCCTGCCATAGCGCTGCTTACAGGCCATGGGTATCTCGAAACTTTAAGCCTCGGCGGAAATTTAAGGATTTCTCTTACGGATAAAGCCAAGAAGGCCGTGAAGGCCGGTGTGTTCACGAGAGAAGCGTTGTTTGAGATTCCCGACATGGTCAACGTGGCCGACAGTGCCGGAAAGGAGATCAGCAGAATATATCCGGAAAAATATAGACTTCTCGTCGACTGTAATATTTATAAGGGCGGTCGGGAAGAACTTGATAATGATAGAAGTAAAGGATATATTTCAGCTGATGGTAAGTGTATCGTCGCAGGAGATAGATTTGAACTCGAGATGGTTGATACATCTAATATAGAGAACATATTAAAATATGTTAAAGACCCGGCTCGAACCATAGTTCAGGTCTCAGGTAATTTAAAAGTAGATGATATTATGCAGTTGATGAAAAAGGCGCCCGGTATACGAGTCGTCAATGTCGATACATCCAATTTCAAATATGATAATGAATTAGATGCCGTCGCACGTCAAAAATGTAGATTTGATCTCTATGCGATGATGCTCGCAGCGAGAAGTATCACAGGGGAAGACGTAAAAACGAAGAATAGTATTTACCGGGCCTTAAAATTCTTTTTGAATAGCCACTATAAAAATGGCGTTGAAGATATAGCATCGCATTATATCGATGCGCTGGTTGTTGAGGAAACGGTAGATGAAAAATTAAAGAAGGATAATATAACCTATATTTTAAAATGTATTCTTTCTTACAAACCAGCTAAGCCATACCGTGTTCCAGAATATAATAATGTAGCCGCGGCGCTTATTTCCGCGTAATATATTTAGATATAATTTAGACATAAGGGATGCTCCAAAAGGGGCATCCCTTGTTTTTATGGGAGATTTGTGATAGGATAAAGTTGAAATTTTTCGGCAACAACACTTAGGCGTTTACTTTTGTGGCCGCCTTCCGTTTGTCGTCCCGTTACATTGGGCATGTAACGGGACTGTCAAAAATTTTTGATGGCCGCTCAACCTGGAAACACGCAAACAATGCACCAGTTTTCGCGTCCTGCTGGACCGCCATAATGTATCAAAAATTTTAAGAGTCGCTCCAGGCGTACCACAAAAGTTCCGCCATCAACGTGGAGCCGAAAAATTTTGTGGGAGCAATACCGGTAAAACCTAAACCGAAGTTATAGTGAGCACAATGAAAATGTTAGGTCTTTTGTGAAGAAGAAAAACGGTTATATTTAACAACCTTTTGATATTAAAAGAACCGAGGATGCCTGAGGCCCCTTCCACGGGGCCGAGTTCCGCAGGTTCCCGTTTTTCGACTGAGCAAAAGACCGACCCGAGCATAAGTGAAGGGGAACATTTTCCCTATAAGCTCTTTAGCATATTTGTGCGAACATAACGAGGTTTAGGTTTAGATCAGGACCCTAAAAAAATTCTGGGGTATTATGATATGCTAATAGATACACATTGCCATCTGGATTTTAAAGATTTCGATAATGACCGGGATGAGGTCATAGCCAGAGCTGTAGATTCCGGAGTGGGCAGGATTATAAACGTCGGCAGTTCCGCGGAAGGGAGCCGACGTTCGGTGG
>JAQUQN010000037.1 GCA_028716065.1 Candidatus Omnitrophota bacterium | reverse complement strand
TATTCACTGCATCTTCGCAAAATAATTTTTTCTCACGTAATCCGTCCAATCTTTCTCAAACTCCTTTTCCGAGATCAGGAACTGGTCGTCGATAGCGTTCATCAGATGTTGCCCCTTGCCCATCCGCGCCAGTATCTCGCGTAGCCCCTCGATACCCCACCTGTCCACGATATATTTCACTACCGTATAGGCAAGCACATAATAGTAACGCGTGTTTTCATCCTGCGACTTCCCGAAAGCGCCTTCTAAGGACCGGAAGGAAACTGGCACATCTTTGGGCAATCCCGACATGACCGTCCTGGCCACGGTATCGTCGTCTTTCAGCTCCTCCCAAACGGCCATACCTTCATTGAACCACGACGGACAGTTATTATTCGTCTTTGCGGAAACTACGGCGTGGACATATTCATGGTATATGTACCTGGCCAATTCGTCGGCGGCAATTCCCCCTTCCGGATATGGCATCCTTATGCTGCCGTCATAAAAGGCCCTTACCACTTCGGGTAATTTAAATATCTCCCTGAACCTGTATTCGGGATAGAAAAAGATTTTTGTCTTGGACGGGGGAAAATACCCCAGGTCATTTCCTACCCGGGTGTAGGCATCTTCAAGCGTTTCGTTCACGAGGGCTTCGTCGACCCCCAGGCTCTTATCATACCTCAGCTCAAAATGCGACAGCTCGGATCTCTTCTCGGAACCGGCCAACGCCTTCTCCTTTTTAACCTTATCCAGTTTTTCGCTTATATATTTATTCTCCGGATCCAGGCCTTTCGCCTTGCTCCAGTAAAAATAAGCCTTTTCCAGCTCCACCTTCTTATAATAGATATCTCCCATGAATTCGAATATCCTGCTGTCATCATACAATATAGTGGATTCCTCCAGGCAGGTTATCGCGTTATCCTCGTGGCCGCGCTTATACTCTTCCACCGCCTCGTTGAAGAGAAAGATCGCCAGGTTCCTCATGGCCCTGTCTGAATCGGCGGCTATCGAACGCGCTGTCTCCAGGTCCTCGAGCGCCTCTCGGCGTTCGCCTGATCCGAGATAAGCCAATGCCCTTCTGGAATACATGATGGCAAGATTCTGTATGGTGTGGCCGTTCTTCAGGACCTCGTAGGCCCTGGTCATGTATTCGATGGCCTTGTCATAATCTCTCCTCACCACGAAATCGCTGGCGTAAGAAGAGTATGCCCATGCGAGATTCTCCGCAATCACCTCATTATCGGGTGAAGATTCGTGGGCCTTTTCGAAATATTTTATCGCCTGCTGGTAATTACCTTTATCCGCAAGTGCCATTCCTTTTCTTACATATTCAAAAGAACCCTTGCCGCTTCCCGGGATAAAGGAGGATGCCGCAAAAAATACCACCAGAAGGATTATGACTGCCGTTAGAAAAAATATCAGGAGAGGTTTTTTAAAGGCTGTATTGTTTGTCATGCGGACAGGGTTAAAATGTTGCTATAACGCGGGCTGCGGGTCAGCCGCCCCGAGATCCTGAGACGTGCCTATGTTCCTGACTTCAAGCTTGGGGTCTATCTTTTTCATGAGCCCCTTCAGCACCTGGCCGGGACCTATCTCCAGGAACGTCTTTATGCCGCTGGCCGCCGCCAGCCTTACGGACGCCTCCCAGAGAGTCCTGGTATTGACCTGGCTTATGAGATTATCCTTTATGGCGTCGGGGCTTGTCTGGATCTTCGCATCGACATTACTTATGAAGGAAAGCCGCGGGGAAGAGAACTGGACATTATCTATGTAATCCTTCAGCTTGTCTCTGGCATGCGTCATGAGAGACGAATGGAACGGCCCGCTGACGTCAAGCATAATAACCCTCTTGGCGCCCTTTTCCTTGGCGAGACTGGCGAAGAGTTCGATATTATTCGTCTTGCCGGATACGACTATCTGTCCCGGACAATTCAGGTTTGCTATTTCACAGCCGAAACCTTTGCATAACTCCTCGACCGCTTTACTCTCCAGGCCTATCACGCATGCCATCTTGCCGGGATTCTTCTTCGAGGCATCTTCCATCAATTCGCCGCGTTTTTTTACCAATAGTAGTGCGTCCTCGAAGGATATGCTACCGCACGCCACGAGCGCCGTATATTCTCCGAGACTCAAACCCAAACTGAACTTTGGCGTGTAGCATCCGGCTAGCGCCGAAGACTCATAGGCTCGCAATGCCGCAATGCTCGAGACGAGAATGGCTGGCTGGCTATTACGTGTCGTGGACAATTCTTCCGCCGGGCCTTCGAAACAGAGTTTCCTCAGGTCGAATTTCAATGTCTGGTTCGCCCTGTCAAAGACCTCCCTGGCAGCGGTAAAATTATCATGAAGGTCCTTGCCCATTCCGACGAACTGCGCGCCCTGCCCCGGAAAAATATATGCGATATCTACCATTCTATCACCAATGCCCCCCATGTCAATCCGCCGCCGAACGCGTCCAAAAGTATCTTATCGCCCTTTTTTATTCGTCCTTCCTGGACGGCTTCGACCAGCGCCACGGCGCTGGAAGCGGCCGACATGTTCCCATAACGCTCGATATTGAGATATATCTTATCTTCGGTCAGGCCCATCCTTTTGGCCACGGCATTGAGTATCCTTATATTCGCCTGGTGCGGGATGACGAGGCTTATATCTTCGGCTTTGAGGTTCAAGGGCTTCGTAACCTCAAGCGCCGCGTCTGCCATTATCTTTACCGCGTGCCTGAAAAGTTCCGAACCGTTCATCTTGATAAAGTGCAGTCTGTCTTCGATGGTCTTCTTCGTAGCCGGTATGCGCGATCCCCCCGCGGGAAGCTTTATCAGGTCCCCCTGCTTACCGTTGGCCCCCAGATAAGCTGATAGGATCCCTCCCTTATCCACAGGCCCCAGGACAGCCGCGCCGGCTCCGTCGCCGAAAAGAACGCATGTAGCCCTGTCGGACCAATCCGTGATGGCCGACAATTTTTCCGCCGCGATGACGAGGGCGTGCTTGTAAGTGCCGGACCTGATGAACTGTTCCGCGATTGCCAGGCCGTATATGAACCCCGAACAGGCAACGCTAACATCGAACGCGGGCACGCGCTTTGCTCCGAGTTTGTCCTGGACCAGGCACGCCGTAGCCGGAAAGAACATGTCGGGCGTTATCGTCGCCACTATGATAAGGTCTATGTCCTCGATGTTAAGGCCCGCTGCTTTCAGCGCGCGCCTGCCGGCTTCTGCCGCCATGTCGCTGGTCGCCTCGTCCTTACGGGCTATGCGCCTCTCTTTTATCCCGGTCCTCGTGGTTATCCATTCATCGGTGGTGTCGACCATCCGTTCGAGTTCCTTATTGGTCAGTACCTTTTCCGGAAGATATGCCCCCAATCCTAAGATCCCTACTCTCTTGGCTTCACACATCTGTCAATAACTCTCCAGTTCTTCTACTATATGCTTGTTGACCTGCTGGGTCACAAATTCTTTCGCGAATTTCAAGGCGTTCTTTATCGCCTTGGGCGTGGAGGAGCCGTGGCTTATTATGCACCGGCCGTCCACTCCGAGCAGCGGAGCGCCGCCGTATTCGGAATAGTCCATCTTCTTCTTGAGAACACTAAAAGCGGACCTTGACAGCGCTGCTCCGACCGTAGCTATGAGGCTCGAGCGGATCTCCTGCTTCAACAGTTTCATTATGGTGCCCGCGACGCTCTCCGATATCTTCAGTATGACATTGCCTACAAATCCGTCACACAGTATTATATCGGCCTTGCCGGTGTATATGTCCCGGCCTTCGATATTACCGATGAAATTGAGCTTCGATTCGCTCAGGAGCGTGTGCGTCTCCTTGGTAAAATCGGTGCCTTTGGTCTCTTCCTCTCCTACGCTTAAAAGCCCTACCGTAGGATTCGTTTTATGCAGTATGTACCTTGAATATGCGTCCGCCATGATGCCATACTGAAGAAGATGTATGGGCTTGGAACTGATATTGGCTCCGACATCTATTATGAGAGACGTGCCTTCGAGCGTCGGCATGGCTATGGCTATCCCCGGCCGTTCTATTCCAGGCAGAAGCCTGAGCGAAAGCGTCGCGGCGCAGACCACGGCCCCTGTATTACCGGCGCTCACGAATGCGTCGGCCTGGTCTTTTTTCAGGAGGTCGAGACCAACGACTATCGATGAGTTCCTCTTGCGCCTGACCGAGATCGCGGCGGGCTCATCCATCTCTATCACCTCCGATGCGTGTTTAATCGTCAACTTCTCGGATCGAACGTTGCGTTTATCAAACTCTTCCTTGATCCGATTCTCATCTCCGACAAGCACTATCTCGCAACCGTAATCCTCGACAGCCTGAAGGGCTCCCTCAACTTCAACTGCCGGCGCGTTATCGCTACCCATCGCATCAAGCGCTATCTTCATAAATAAGCTTTCACCTTCCTTCTTAGATTATCTTTTTTTCTTCTTCTCTTTTGCTTCGATGACCACTACCGGCTTGCCGTTATAGTATCCGCAATGCGGACAGACTCTATGCGGCATTCTCAGCTTCTTACACTCCGGACAGACCGAAAGGTTGCCGAAGAACATCTTGCTATTGGCGCTGCGCCTTTTGTCGCGCCTCGCCTTTGAATGTTTTCTTTTAGGATTTGCCATTCTTCCTCCAAATTTTCGTTATGATTCCGTATGTATCTCTTGCTATCAACAGCTCCTCATCCGTGGGTATCACGAGAAATCGAACTCTTTTCCGCAGCGTACTTTCCAGATCCTTCTTTATCCGCCTTACAAGCCACGGACAATTCTCTCCTATGCCTCCGGTAAAGACGATTGCATCCAATCCTCCCATCACAACCTGATACGCCCCGATATACTTCTCGATCCTATATATGAATATCTCTATCGCCAGCTTCGCCCTCTTTGACACCTTGACATTTCGACACCTTGATGCTTTCAATATGTCCCGCATATCATTGCTGATACCCGATACCCCGAGGAGCCCGCTCTCTTTATTGAGGATATCATTTACCCGATTAATGCCTGCCCTCTCTTTTTCCATGAGGTATAGTGCCGCTGCCGGATCCAGGTCGCCTGAGCGCGTACCCATCAACAATCCTTCGAGCGGCGTAAAACCCATGGTCGTATCCACGGAACGGCCTCTGTCGACAGCCGCCATGCTGCATCCGTTACCGAGGTGGCAGGTTATGATCTTTAAACTATGAGGGGGTAGTTTAATCCTTTTCGCGGCCTCTTCCGAAACGAACCTGTGGCTCGTCCCATGAAAACCGTATTTTCTTATTCCGTACTTTTTATAATATCTGAATGGAAGACCGTAGAAGAACGCGCGGGGCGGCATCGTCTGATGAAAAGAAGTATCGAATACCGCGACCTGCGGGATACCGCTCAAGATCCTCGAGCAGGCCTTTATTCCTGCCAGCGAAGGCGGATTGTGCAGGGGCGCCAATTCGCTGTATCTTTCGATCGATCTGATCACTCTGGCGTTTATCAGCGTCGATTTATTGAATTCCTCCGCGCCATGCACCACCCTGTGGCCGATCCCTCTTATCTTATCTTTGGAAGCTATGACGCCGAATCGCTCATGCGTGAGCGTATCTACTATTATCCTCATGGCGGCGTAATGATCTTTGCAGCGAACCTTCTTCGTCAGTTCCAGCCCTGAGTCGCACTGGTGTATCAGCCGCGCGCTTCGGCCGCCTATGCGCTCGACGACACCTCTGGCCAGAGCCCGTTTATGCTTTATGTTGAATAATTGATATTTCGCGGATGAACTGCCGCAATTTATGACTAATATCGACATCAGACCCTTACCGACGTGATGGCAACCGCGTCCACGATATCTTCTGCGCTGCAACCCCTGGAGAGGTCGCTGCAGGGTTTCGTGAAACCCTGAAGCAGCGGACCGATCGCCCTCGCGTTAGATAACCTTTGAGATAATTTATATGAAATATTCCCTGAATTCAGGTCCGGAAATATCAGAACGTTCGCCTTACCGGCAACTTCGCTCTCCGGACACTTGATACGCGCCACTTCTGGAACTATGGCGCTGTCGACCTGAAGCTCTCCATCCACTATGAGCTTCGGGGACATCTCTTTTACGCGCCTGACGGCCTCGACTATTTTATCTACGAGAGGGCCGCTGGCGCTGCCCTTGCTGGAATAGCTCAAGAAGGCCACTCTGGGCTCTTCGCCAACCAGATGCTCAAACAGGTCCGCCGACGACACGGCTATGCCGGACAACTGCCTTGCATTAGGCTCGGGATTCACGCCGCAATCAGCGAATATGAAGACGCCGTTCGAGCCATATGGCGAATTGGGCACTTCCATGAGGAACGCGCCCGATACCACACCTATGGTCTTATCTATGGAAAGGCATCTTAAGGCCGCCCTTATGACATCCGGGGTGGTATGATTGGCGCCGGCGACGAAACCGTCGGCGAGGCCATGTCGCACAAGCATCGCGCCGAAAGTGACATGCTCATTCAACAAGGCCTCTCTCGCCTCTTCGGGCGTCATACCTTTATGTTTTCTCAATTCATAATATTCTGATACGTAATTCTCCATGTCTTTAAATCTCCCCGGATCGATTATCTCCAGGTATTTCGTATTCTTGGCCTTGACCTTAGCCTTGATCTCCTCTTTTCCAACGAGCACTATCCTGGCTATACCTTTGTCCAAAATATACTCAAGCGCCTCCATCGTCCTGGGATCGTCGCTTTCGGGAAGCACTATCCTTTTGGGGTTCTTGACGGCCTTTTCTCTGATCTTGTCAAGCAGGGTCATCTAATCCTCTTTTCTATCTCTTCAGTTTCTTTTTGAGTAAAATCTGGACTTTCCCGGGAACGAAATTTTTCACGTTGGCGCCGAGCGCCACGGCTTCTTTGATGAGTTTACTCGAAATATAGGAATACGACTCGTGCGGCATCATGAATATCGTCTCTATATCACCTGCCAGCTTCCTGTTGGTCAGGGCCATCTGAAGCTCGTATTCGAAATCGGATATCATCCTCAGGCCCCTTATCATGACCTTTGCCCCGGACTTCTTCACATAATCCACTACCAGTCCTTCGAAGTCCTCCACGACCACGTTCTTTGTCCCCTTTATCGAATCCCTGATCATCGCCAATCTCTCTTCGACGCTGAAGAGCGTCCCCTTCGATTCGCTATGCGCGACGGCGACTATTACCTTGTCGAATATCCTGGAGGCCCTCTTGATGATATCTATATGGCCGTATGTAATGGGATCAAAAGTTCCCGGATAGACCACTATATTTTTCACGCGCTGGGCCCTTCCATCTTCTTTCTGTAAATAGAAATGACGGTATCACCGTACCGCCTCTCATTATCGTAAACAAGGCTTTTTAAATCTAAAGTGAGCGTATCCTTGCGGAAATGTTCAATAATTACCAAACTATATTGCGATAATATATCATAATTATCAATGCTAATCAAGCACTTTTTGGCCAGGCCCTTATGATACGGAGGGTCCATGAAGATCAGATCGAACCTTTCTTCCTGTTTTTCAAGGCGCGCGCATACGCTTAGCGCGTTGGCCTTGATGATCTCATAGCTGCCATCCGGTATCTTCAGCGATTTAACATTAGACCGTATCGTCTCGGTACAACGGAAGTTATTATCAACGAAAGTTGCGGATCGGGCGCCGCGCGATATTGCCTCAATGCCAAAAGCCCCGCTGCCGGCGTATAGCTCCAGGACTCTTTTACCGCTTACATCGCCCAGGATATTAAAGATCGCCTCTCTCACCTTGTCCTGCGTGGGCCTGATATCAACGCCTTTAGGCATTGCTATTAATCTACTCTTGTATTCCCCGCCTATTATTCGCATAAATTAATTAGGTAATGGTTAAGGTTACGATACCCGTTTCGTCTTTCGGTTACGTCATTCGTCTTTTTACCGTGGCCGTTAACGCTAAACGATACGGGCTTCGTTACCGTAGCCGTAACCAAGCATTTACCCGACATTAACCAGCTCTAATTTCCCCCTGAACCTAGCCGTTAAACTCTCTTTTAAACGCCTGTGATGTTCTTCGCGTAGACCTGGATCTTTCGCTACGAGACTGAACGCCTCTTTCCTGGCAATTTCCATTATATCAAAATCCTTCATGATATTCCCGAACCTTATCTCCGGCAGGCCATGTTGGCGCGTCCCGAAAAATTCTCCCGGGCCGCGTATATCGAGATCGGCCTGGGCTATCTCAAATCCGTCGAACGTCCCCTCGACCGCCTTCAGGCGCTCTCTGGCGGCGTCCGTCCCGGGATCCGCGAGCAATATACAATAAGATTCATGCTCGCCCCGTCCGACGCGGCCCCTTAACTGGTGAAGCTGCGCCAGGCCGAATCTCTCCGCGTTCTCTACCAGCATCACCGTCGCGTTCGGGATGTCTATTCCCACCTCGATCACTATGGTCGATACCAGAATCCCTATTTTACCCTTCTTGAAATCCTTCATCACTTTCTCTTTTTCCTTGGAACTCATCCTCCCGTGCAAAAGCCCGACCTCAAAATTCCCGAAAACCTCATCCTTCAATTTTTCATACACATCTACCGCGCTTTTTCTTTTATCTCTGAACTCCAAATTTCTAACTCCCAACTCCGAACTTTCTATCAGCGGGCAGACCACATATGCCTGACGGCCCTTACCTAATTCCTCTTTAACGAAAGCATAAACCTCGCTCCGCTTATCTTCCTCGACCCAGTACGTGGCGATCGCCTTCCTACCCTTCGGCATCTCCCTGATAACGGATATGTCGAGATCTCCGTAAACGGTAAGCGCTAACGTGCGCGGTATCGGCGTAGCCGTCATTATCAGGATGTGCGGATTACGGCCTTTGTGTTTGAGTACCGCTCTTTGCGTCACTCCGAATTTATGCTGTTCGTCTATCACGGCAAGCCCGAGGGCCTTGAAGGCCACGGCTTCCTGGATTATCGCGTGGGTACCGACAATGACGTTGATCCGCCCCTCTCTGATATCGGAACATATCCTCTCTTTAGTCTTGGGATCTATCCCCTGCACGAGCAGCGCTGTATTGACCCCCAGCGGCATGAGTAGCTCGCTTAAACTTATGAAATGCTGCCTTGCCAGGACTTCCGTCGGGGCCATCATGACGCCCTGAAAACCGTTCTGGGCCGCGAGCGCCAGGGCGTAAGCGGCGACGACCGTCTTGCCGCTGCCGACATCGCCTTCAAGGAGCCTGTTCATGGGGCGGTCCGACGAGACATCGTGCTCTATCTCCGTGATCGCTTTCTTCTGGCCTCCCGTTAACTCAAATGGCAGCCCTTTCAGGAACGCTTCTGAGAGCTCGCCCTTAACGTTAAAGCTTGCCGCCGCCTCCTTTAATCTGGCGCCCTTCTTCTTCAGGGCGAGCGCCAACTGCAGCGTGAAAAATTCCTCAAAGACGATCCTTCTATATGCCTTATCGAGATTGTCGAAAGTTACCGGGAAATGAATATTGTTTATCGCGAATCT
>JAQUQN010000036.1 GCA_028716065.1 Candidatus Omnitrophota bacterium | reverse complement strand
GGTTCCCAGCCGTATTCCGGCAGATGTTTCGCAAACTTCATAGCGCGGATCATGCCTACGCCTTCCATTGGCGGCCATAGATACGATATGATGAGAACTCTTCTCTTTTCCAATGCTTGTCTTCCTTTAAGATCCAGTCTCCGTTTCGGACATCGTCAATCTTTTTAGGTCGAGGAAGAACCTGCGGCGGGAAGGCGCACTTAAAACCTCTCCCTCCGCCAGGCCCCATGTCCCGTCGGGCAACCTGCCGAAATATATACCGCGCCTCAAGTTTATGCTGTCGACGCTCGTCCTGTAATTAATCCTGTAAGAGACGGACTGCCTGAGCCGTTTCGCGAGGTACCGGCGGTCATATCTCAGTATGAGGAGCCACTTTTTTATCTTGAAGAGAAGCGTGTTCAGGCCGGGCTCATTGTAACTTCCGCTTCGTATATTAAGTATCTTCCTCGCCTTGACACGATCATCCTTGGTGAACTCACCCGTCTCAAACGCAATCGAGGCATATTTCGTTCCTATCGAAGAGATGTTGTAGGCATCCGACAACGTGACGGCGTTCTCCCTGGCCCATCTCTCGATAGACGTTCCGGTAAACGGGACGCAGGATGAATACGCGAGAAGGTCCAGGTCCAGTTCTCTCGCCTTTTCAAAAGACCTAAGCGTCTTCTCGAATGTGTCCCCGGGCAGCCCCATTAGCATGTACCCGAATATCTCTATATTGTATTTTTTCATGAGGGCTATTCCCTTCTTTATCTGGTCCAGGGTCTCGCCCTTATTTATCTTTTTGAATACGTCCTCCTCCATCGTCTCTATTCCTACCCATATGCGCCTGCAGTTTGCCTTCTTCAAGCTTCGCATCAGGCCTTCCGTCATCCTGTCTGCCCTGAAACCCTGAATGACCCATGGCATGTCCAGCTTCTCCTCAACCAGCAGGTCGCAGAATTTTTCCACCCGCGCTATGTCGACATTAAATGAGGCATCGCATACATGGAACAATTTGGCGCCGTACCTATCCCTGGCTACTTTGAGCTCCGCTATCATGTTCTCGGGGCTTCGCGCCCTCCATTTCTTGCCTAGATGGGAAAAACAGAAGATGCAGCCGTAAGGGCAACCGCGCGTCGTGACTATCGGATAGACGTCCATCTTGTCCACGCCGAAGACGGCGTAGTCCGGAAAATCCACTTTATCCAGGTCCTTGATGAATCCCCGAGTCTCATTCAAGACCACTTTTCCGTCCTGGCGCCACGCAAGGCCATTCACGCCGTCTAAGGCCGCGCCATTCTCCATGGCATGCAGTAGTTCGACAAGCGTGAATTCGCCCTCCCCTATGACCGCCATGTCCGCGTTCGGCATGAGTTCAAGCGCCCTTGACGCGAGCGCCGACACTTCCGGCCCTCCCAAAATAACCGGCACCTTGAAATTCTTCTTTATGTGGTCAACATAGGCCCTGGAGTTATTGAAACTCATGTTCGTAACCGATATGCCTATCACGTCGGGCTCGAACTGCCGGACCGCCCTGTCTATGGAATCATGAGGGGCGGACTTTCGTACATTCACGAGGTCCAGGACGCCGGCCTTATGGCCGCTTTTAATCACGCTCGCCGCGCAATACGCTATGCCTATATTCAGGCCGGTCGATTCCTTATCGCCCATCGGATCTATGAAGAGTATCCTCACCTATCTCCTCCTTAAAGCGGACACTTCGGGTTATAGTACCTGTTAAACCGGTGCAGGACCGCTATCTCCCACGGGAAGGCGAGAAACCTCGTCTTGAGGCGTGCCTTCGCCATCCTGTAGAAAAACTCTTTTCCGAGTGTCCTCATCATGTTTGTGCCTTTAGAATGTGTGAGCAGTTTGCCGTATTTATCGATCTTATAAAAAAGTTCCTTGGTATTCTCATCCGCCCATGGAAGCCAGGTAAGTTCCATCCTGCCTGTAAAAGTATCGAACTTATCATATTCCGAGATCTTGTCGGGCAAGGCAAACCCGTTCTCCACGGCAAGATCGTACAGATGCGAGCCGGGATATGGAATGAAGGTCTGGAACGTGACCACAATATCGGGAACTATCTCGGACAATCTAACCCCCAGATCCATGGTCTTGCATATATCTTCCCACGTCTCGGTGGGAAATCCGATGATGGTAGCCGCGGTAACGGAGACTTCTCTGAACTTGGATAATAGCTCGAATTTTTCTATTATCAATTCGCGTGTCAGCCCTTTATTTATGAGCTTGAGGATCCTGTCGCTTCCGGCCTCAACCCCTACGAATATCCGTCTCACGCCAAGCCTTATCAACCTCTTCAATATCTCTTCGGTCAACACCTCAAGCCTTATCATGCAAGATGTAGCAACAACATCCATCTCCTTAAGTTTCTCGAGGATACGGAATGCCCTGTCCATGTCCACGAAAAAATTGTCATCATGAAATTGTATCGCCCTTATATCATGTTCGTTTCTCAAAATACCTATCTTCTCTATGACATATTCGTATGAATGTTTTCTCCATTTTCTTTCATTGAATTTCAGGTTGTAGCAAAAACTGCAGTTATAGGGGCATCCTCTGGACGTTACAAAATCGACCTGCCGCCTTCCGTCAGGCAATTTTGTAACACAACTCTCAAAATCATCGAGAAGCTCCCATTCGGGCTCGTACTTATCGAGCTCATTTATAAACGGCATGCGCGGTCCAAGGATGATCTTGCCATTTGACTTGTACCCCAGGCCTTTCATGCCCTTTAGATCAAGTCCCTTCGAAAGGCGTTTGGCAAGCTCTACAACGAACTCTTCGCCTTCGCCGCAACATACGTAGTCTACGCAGTCCTCTTTCAGGCAATCTTCGGGCAGTAGCGTCGGATGGACTCCGCCCCAGACTATTTTTATATCCTTATTCTTGTCCTTCAGGGCCTTCGACACCTGGTGGGTATGCTTTGTCTGCGCGCCGGTGAGCGTGGAGAACCCGACGAAGAGGGGTTTCATCCCGGCTATCTCATCGACCGTCCGCTCCATATCCTTCTCAAATATGTTGAAGACCCGCACGTCATAGCCGGCTTTCTTCAAAACATTCCCAAGGAATATAAGCCCTAAAGGATGCATGACTACATCGCTTTCTATCCTTACCAATGCTATTTTTTTACTGCCCACTGAACCGGTCGTCATGATTCTCAATCCTTATACCTTAACACCCTTATTATCCGGACATACCTTGCATGGATCAGGGAATTCCCCCATTTTACCTTTGAGAAAAACCCTTCTCATCTTTCTGAAAAATTCATTATTCCAGACATCATCATCCTTGTAGGTACCATGCCCGGTCATGTCGAGCAGCATCATGGAACAACTCGAAACATTTCCGTCCCCATCAAACCTGATCTGCGTAAAATGCGTATCACAGGCGTTCTTATCCATCTTCGTATCGAGCAATACCGGAGGGGTCAATCTCTTTCTTATGGACGGCGGATAAGCGGCAAAGATACGCCTTATCTCTTCCTTCGTTTTCTCCTCTGCCATCAATACCCGTTCCGGCGCGCTAAGGCCCGTATAAGGCGAGGAAAGAAAATTACAGAAGAAGGCATGGTCCACACCCAGCTTTAAGCTCGTCTCTATCATTTCGGGTATAAATTTATAATTATAATTGTCTATGATAAATGACAACTTAACCTTGATCTTAACCTTTCTCCTGTTTCTTTCTTCGATTAACCTTCTAGTCGCGTCGTAAATCTTCAAATATATCGCCCCATCCATCCCGGTCATCCGTTTGAACTCTCCCGGATCCTGGCCGTTTATGCTTATGGTAATACCGTCCAATTTAGAATTCAATATATTGTCAATGTTCTTCTCTATGATCGTACCGTTCGAAAACGTCTTGACGCGCATCTTCTTAGAGGCCGCGTAATCGACCATCTTGAAGAAATCTTCGTTCAGGAGCGGTTCTCCCGAACCTATTATGTGCACCGTCGTCGCTTTCCCGAAACGGTCTATCATGTAACGGAACATCTCAAGGTCCATGTCCCTGGCGGTCTTCTGTGTATGCGGATATTCCTTGCCCACAATGCTTGAATGCGTAGGGCACATGTGACAATTGAGAGTACACCTCCCGGTTGCCACTATCGAGATCGTGACAGGGTCGTACGCCAACACTTCTTCCTTTTTCGAAAGGAGATATTTAATGTAATTCGCCTTTTGCGAAAAGGTGTGGCCCGACAATATCGTATTCAATATCTTTCTGCCTAACTCCATGAAGTACCCCTAATTCCTTATTCTTGCCGACAGATACTTTTTAAGGCTCTTTTTCAATCCCATGGTCAGCTTGCTGTTTGAAAAATTGGATGCATAAATACCTGCTATAAAAGACGCGAGTGCGCCGTTGAGCCCCTTGTCTTTTAGCTTAGCGCACATGTTCCTTTTTGAATATTCGATCCTCGCCCTCCTGACATGCTCCGAAGTCCTGGAATAGGCGTAGTCGAACGCCTTCTTCCTCATCTCGGTGGGGAATTCGGGTGTAGACAAGAATGGAGTATTGCGCCTTTGTGAACCGTCATTCAGATACTCCTCATGGCTTCTCAATAAATAATTATTGCTCTTTGCGAAGTCAAAAAGTTCGGTATTCGGATAAGGGAGCAAGTGGTAAAAACTGGCTATCAAGACCGGATACCTTATCGCCAGTTCCACGCTCTTCTCGAAATCCTGCCAGGTCTCTCCCGGAGCTCCTATAAGAAAATATAATTCTACGATATATCCGAGATCGCAGGCCGTCTTGATGGCTCCCTCCATGGCCCTTACCGTTGAGCTCTTCTTCAGGCTCTTCAAGACGCGGTCATCACCGGACTCGACGCCTAGGCCTATCATCCTGAATCCGACCTCCTTCATGCGTTTAAGAAGGTCATGGTCTATCTTGTCTGCCCGTACGCCGTTATCGCACATCAGATATAGCCCTTTAAGCCCCCTCTTCTCTATATCGTCGCAGACCCCGTAAACCCTTTCCTTTATGAGCGTGAAGTTATCGTCCCTAAAACTGAACTCTCTGGAACCCCTGTCATAATGATATTGTAATTCGTCGACCACGCTTTCAGGGGACCGGGCCACGAACCTTCTTCCGATGGCGAGTTTGACGGGGCAGTATGTACACTCAAAAGGGCACCCCCGCGAAGAAAAGAGTGATATGAGGCTTGAGTAATCTTTCCTGTTAAATTTTTCGTATCTGGGGAACGGCAGTTTGTCCAGGTCCTCGATAAAGGGCCTATCTCCGTTATAGATGACCCCTTCTGAAGTCCTATGTATCAAGCCTTTTATTTCCGATATCTCCTTTTCTCCGGAAACAAGCTCCAATAATGTCCACTCACCTTCCAGCACGCAACCGTAATCTATCGCGCCGCACTCCTTCAGAACATCATTCCTCATGGTAGACACATGCGCCCCGCCTGCGGCTATCTTCATATCGGGAAAATCCTCCCTGACCCGTTTCATCATCGCGTAATTGTACTTATAATTGAGGCTCATCATGCTAAAACCCACGATATCCGGCCTGAAATGGCCTATCTTCTCAAGCAGCATCTCTTCGGTATTTCTTGGAACATTCAGGTCGAAGACATCATTGTCGACGCCTTTCGAATTCAAAAACTCCGACAGGTATCCTATGCCTGCCGGAAGGACATTCGAAAATGTCGAATCGTATTTTGCCTGTACCAACAAGACCTTCTTGTATTTCATAGTCATCTTCTCTAACACACCTAATTAAAAAATTTCCTGAACCACAATTCCAGATTAAGCCAGCTCCATACCATATAATGGCCGTTTGAAGTTCTGCCTTCCGTAAAGTCCTTGAATATCCTTAAGACCTCTTTCTGATCAAAATACGGCCGGGAGGCGAATTCCCTGGAAGAGAATATCTCGAGCGCCTTTGCCTTTAATCCCGTCTTAAGCCATCTCTCCAAAGGCGTGGCAAAGCCCATCTTATCTTTTCTCAATCTGACCTCTTCGGGAATCACTCCTTTCAACGACATGCGCAATACATATTTGGTAAGACCGTCCCTTATCTTGAATTCGGGCCCCAGCGAAAACAGATATTCCACCAGCCGGTAATCGAGAAAAGGAGAGCGCGATTCTACGGAATGCGCCATGCTCGAACGGTCATCGATATGCAATAATGACGGTAAGGGCGATATCTTGAGCGCGTTATAAAGATCGTTATTTAGTATGCTGGCGAACTTCTTCTCGATGGATATCTTCCCGGTCTGCCCTTTTACAAAGTCCCTGTTCAAATATGAAGGCCGATGCCTGTCGATACGGGACCTTGACAAACTCTTCAAGAATTCCGGAGCTGAATAAGCTAAGAGTATCTTTGCCACGGCTCCGGAAACATTACCATCGCCTCCCTTGAGCCCTTTGAATATCCTGATCTCCCTGGAGGCCTTATCCCATTTCAGGGAATTGATCAGATCAGCGAATAGGTAGTAATAATATTTGTGATATCCTGCCAGCGTCTCATCTCCGCCCTGGCCGGTGAGAAGAACCTTAACGCCTTTTTCATGGGCCAATTTCATGACATACCATTGAGGCAGTATGCTCAACGTGCTGTATGGCTCATCCTGATGCCATATTATCGATTCCATGTCGCTGAATACA
Source organism: Candidatus Omnitrophota bacterium (assembly GCA_028716065.1). Lineage (GTDB taxonomy): Bacteria > Omnitrophota > Gorgyraeia > 2-01-FULL-45-10 > 2-01-FULL-45-10 > JAQUQN01. Next base: position 2,848 of record JAQUQN010000036.1, on the reverse strand, counting down.
TTCTCAGGTCTCGTAAATATCAGATTGGCGTTGGCCCTGGTCCTGTCCAGGACCGGGTTGATAAAGCGTCTTTCATCATGCTCCTTTTCCTCGTCAAAACAGGATGAGAACGCTTCAAGCCTGTTGGAGCCCAATAACTTCGCCGCCACGCATGCTATGGAAGATGAGTCCAGGCCGCCGCTCAAAGAGACCCCCAACGGGACATCACTTCTCAAGCGTAACCGTACGGCATCTTCAAAGTGCTCATAGAAGCGCCTATAGGCGTCCTCCTCATCCTTAAAGACGTTCTTCTTACCGGGATCCAGGTCCCAGTAACGGGCCTGGTTTAATTTCTTGCCTTTAAGCGATATCTTTAAAGAATGGCTCGGCTTCAATTGTCTTACCTTTTTAAAGAATGTGCCGTCGGATATGTCCATGTAACCATAACCCGAAGCGAGATAATTGAATATAGCCCGGCCATCAGGCTCTCTCTTTATCCTGGGATGTTTTAATAGCGCCTTTATCTCCGAAGCGAAGGCGAAGACTTCGTCATCCTCATAATAATAAAATGGCTTTACCCCGAACCTGTCCCTTGAGCAAAAAAGTGTCTTATTTTTCAAGTTCAATATGGCAAATGCCCACATCCCATTGAAACGCCGCGTGCAATCCTCACCCCACTCTTCGTAAGCGTGGAGTATTACTTCCGTATCGCTCCTTGTCTTAAAATGATGGCCGGCTCTCCTCAATTCTTCTTTGAGTTCCAGATAGTTATATATCTCGCCGTTATGGATTATAAGAAAGGTCCCATCCTCGTTAGACATCGGCTGTCCTGCCTCTTTGGATAGGTCTATTATGGAGAGTCTCGAATGGCCAAGGCCGATGTTACCGGATAGATAGATCCCCTTATCGTCCGGCCCCCTGTGGCCCTGGACCCGGACCATATCTTCAAGGATCGTCCTATCCACGGGCCTATTATCCAGATTTACCATACCGGTTATGCCGCACATAAAAATTACCCTCTGAAAAATTCCTTTATCTTTTCGGTCACGTAGTCCATTTGTTCTTTTTTCAATTCCGGATATACCGGAATAGCGAAAGTTTGGTCGCAGGCGGCTTCTGCCTGGGGCAGATCACCCTTCTTATAACACAGGAATCTGTAACATTGCTGCAGGTGGAGGGGCACGGGATAGTAAGTTCTCGTCTCTATTCCCGCGTCCGTAAGGAAGCACATCATCTTCTCGAGATCCGATTTTATTTTGAGGACGTAAAGGTGGTAGGTGTGCACATTATACTCCGACACATGAGGAAGGATTAGAGGCAGTGTCTTAAGACGTTCGTTGTAATAGCTTGCCTTTTCTCTGCGGGCCTCGAGCCATCCGTCAAGATATTTTAGCTTTACCCTCAATACCGCGGCCTGGATAGCGTCGAGGCGCGAATTCGTCCCTATTTCTGAATGGAAATACCTTTCCGAACTCCCGTGAACACGCAGGACCCTGATCTTGTCCGCCAGCTCTTTGTTGTTCGTAACTATCATGCCGCCGTCGCCGTATCCGCCCAGGTTCTTGCTAGGGAAGAAACTCAAAGCTCCGGCATCACCCATCGAACCGGCCTTTCTTCCCCTGTGGGTAGCGCCTATTGCCTGCGCGGCGTCCTCGATTATCTTAAGATCATGCCTTTTGGCTATCTCCTTTAGCGGATCCATATCCGCGCATTGCCCGTACAGATGGACCGGTATTATAGCCTTCGTCTTGGACGTTATCCTCTTTTCTATGAGCGCCGGGTCCATGTTATACGTGCGAGGATCTATGTCCGTAAAAACAGGCCTCGCCCCCACGAGCGAAACGGCCTCCGCGCTTGCGATGAAAGTGAAGGGCGATGTTATGACCTCGTCGCCGTCTTTTATGCCAAGTGCCTTCAGCGACAGTATCAGCGCATCCGTCCCGGATGCCACCCCCACGCCGTACGTTGTACCACAATACCCGGCAACCTCTTTTTCCAGGGCAGACACCTCTTCGCCCAGAACGAAATTCTGCGACTCCACCACTCTGCGCATGGCAGCATCTGCCTCTTTCTTTATAATGGCATATTGCGCCTTCAGGTCCAAGATCGATATCTTCATGAACTCCCCTTTCTTATTATAACTTTGGATATTATATTATCATATAGTACAGTGGAATGCAATCAGATTTTACGTAAAATGGCCTATGTCTATTTTACGTAACTATCTGTAATTAAAGTAATTATGTTTTAGCGTTTATAGCATATTAAATGATTAAAATGAATCTCGATCTTTCTCGCTTAAATTTATCTTGCACGGCGCCTATTTTGAAGGTATAATTATTTGATGCGAAAAAATATATTGCTCTTAATCTTTACCATTCTCCTCTTCTTTTCATCTATCGAGCTGTATACGCGAGTAAAGACCTACCTGAAGAACCATGATGAAAAATTCCTATTCTACGGCGGTTCGGACATTGAACTCATAGTAAAGAAGGCCGTATATAAATTGAAAGAGTTCAAGGATGCCAAAGGCCGGCAACCATCCTACTTGATAGCGGCCTTTGGCGGTTCCACCACCGCGGGCCATACAGTGGATCCTGAACTCACTTATCCCGCCCAGCTTGAGAAAAAACTCGCTGCCAGATATAACGTAAAAGTCATAAATTGCGGCGTAGGCGGTATGAAATGCAAGGGGATATACGCTTCTTTCCTGGACAGGCTAGCGCATCTTAAAGGCATGCCGCAGACCGTTATTTTTCATACCGGACTTAACGATGCCGGCGGTTACACGATCAAATCTGGAAAGATAACCTATGCCGACCAGGATTACGTGAACCCGGACTTCTTTCTGCGGCTGGACATGACCCTC
>JAQUQN010000035.1:5123-9477 GCA_028716065.1 Candidatus Omnitrophota bacterium | reverse complement strand
CTCAAGGAAGGCCTCGCCGTATTCAAGATCGTCACGCCTTTAGATTTTCTTTTCGGAAAAAGCTGGTATCCCATTTCGGAACCTCCGCAGCTCGGGATATTGCCCTTGATCCTCGGTTCGCTATTGGTGACTGTCGGCGCGGCGATAATCTCCATTCCGATAGGGGTCGGTTGCGCGATATACATAGCGGAGATAGCGCCGGTAAAGATTAAAGAGGTCCTCAAGGCCGGCATAGAATTGCTCGCGGCCATACCGAGCGTAGTCTTAGGATTCATCGGCATGGTGACGCTCGTCCCGCTGGTCAAGACGCTCTTCCATCTGCCTACGGGCCTTACCGCCTTATCCGGTTCGATCATGCTAGCCTTCATGGCAATGCCCACGATAGTCTCGATAGCCGAGGACGCGCTCTATTCCGTCCCGAAGAATTACAAGGAAGGCGCGCTCGCGCTGGGAGCCACCCACTGGCAGACGATATGGCGCGTCATGCTGCCGGCGGCTTCGAGCGGGATACTCGCCGCGGTCATGCTCGGCATAGGCAGGGTCATAGGCGAGACGATGGCGGTCATGATGATAACGGGTAATGCCGCCGTCATGCCCAAGAGCATACTGGCGCCGGTGAGGACGCTCACTGCGACCATAGCGGCCGAGATGGGCGAGGCGGTTGTGGGAAGCGAACACTATTTCGCGCTATTCGCGATAGGCATAGTCTTATTCGTAATAAGTTTCGCCATCAACGTGACGGCGGACCTATTTTTACATAAGAGAAAATGATGAGAAACCCTTACAGGACGCAAAGGATCGCGTTTTCTTTTTTATTCCTGGCGACACTATTGATAGTCGTGCCGGTAGGCCTGATCGTAGTGATCATCATACAGAAGGGGTTGCCCGCGATAAACTGGCAGTTCCTCACCGACATTCCGCGCCAGGGGATGCGCGCCGGAGGGATATTTCCGGCCATAGTGGGAACGGTATATCTGGTGAGCGGGGCCATCATATTCGCCCTGCCCATAGGGCTTCTGGCCGCCATATACTTGAGCGAATATTCGAAGGATAACATGCTCACGCGGCTCATAAAACTGGCGATAGTGAACCTAGCGGGCGTCCCTTCGGTGGTCTACGGCCTTTTCGGCCTGGCGCTTTTCGTCGTCTTCTTTAAATTCGGCGCCTCGATACTATCGGGGTCGCTCACATTGGGCATAATGATACTGCCGCTCATAATAACCGCCTCGCGCGAGGCGATAGAGAGTGTTCCGTATTCTTTCCGCGAGGTGAGCCTCTCTTTAGGCGCGAGCAAGTGGCAGACGATAAGGCACATCGTCCTGCCAAACGCGATACCCGGGATCCTGACCGGCACTATCCTCGGACTAGGGAGGGCGGCCGGAGAGACGGCGCCCATACTTTTTACGGTGGCGGCATTCTACCTGCCGCGGCTTCCGAAGTCCATCTTCGACCAGGCGATGGCACTGCCGTACCATCTCTATGTCATATCGACGCAGGTCCCGAACGTGGACGAAAAGATTCGCTATGGGACGGCGCTCGTCCTCCTGGCGCTGGTCCTGTCCATGAATCTGATAGCCGTAGTGATACGTTATAAATTCAGGAAGAGAAAAAAATGGTGACCTTCGAGATACATGATCTGAATGTATGGTTCGGCTCTGTCAGCGCCGTGAGGGACGTGAATATCGAAATAGAGGCCAACGAGATACTCAGCATAATAGGGCCGTCCAATAGCGGCAAGACCACCTTTTTAAGGACTCTCAACCGGCTGAACGAGTTGAACCCCAATTACAGGATGACGGGCATGGTGGAATTCGAGAGGAACAATATACGGGGCATGAACATGGAGGAGTTGCGGCGCAAGATAGGAATGGTCTTCGCGCTGCCGCTGCCATTGCCTTTATCGATATTTGAGAACGTGGCCTACGGAGTGAGGATGCACGGCGAAAGGAATAAGAGAGTGCTGGAAAGAAAGGTCGAAGAGGCGCTCGGCCAGGCATATCTATGGGACGAAGTGAAAGACAGGCTCGGCGAATCGGCTTTTAAATTATCCGGAGGACAGCAGCAGCGGCTCTGCATAGCGAGGACGCTGGCGGTCGGGCCGGAGGTGATACTCTTCGACGAGCCGTGTTCGGGGCTGGACCCGATCTCCACCGCCAAGGTGGAAGAAGCGATGCTCAAACTGAAAGAGAGATACACGATAGTCCTGGTGACCAATAACGTCAAGCAGGCTGCCAGGGTGGGGGACAGGACCGCTTTCTTTTTGGGCGGAGAACTTGTAGAGGTCGACAAGACCGATAAGATGTTCACCGCTCCGCGCGATAAGCGGACGGACGGATATATAAGAGGAAAGTACGGTTGATGCCATGGCGAAGATAGTAAGTAAAAGGCTGAACCTCTGGTATGGCGATTTTCACGCGCTTAAAGACATAGACGCGGGTTTCGAGGAGAAGAGGATCACGGCCATAATAGGGCCTTCGGGCTGCGGCAAGTCGACGATGCTCAGGGTCTTCAACAGGATGAACGATCTCATAGAGGGTGTGCGCACTAAAGGCACGGTCCTGGTCGATGGCGCGGATATCCTGGGCGAAAACGCGGATCTTGTGGTCCTGCGTAAGAAGGTGGGGATGGTCTTTCAGAGGCCGAATCCTTTTCCGCTATCCGTTTACGAGAATATCGTCTTCGGAGAAAAGATACACGGCGAGCGGTTGAAGCGGGACGCGCTGGACGAGGTAGTTGAAAAAAGTCTGAGAAGCGTCCTCTTGTGGGATGAGTTAAAAGACGCGCTGAACCGGCCGGCCCTGGCGCTTTCTCTGGAGCAGAAACAGCGGCTATGCATCGCGCGGCTGATAGCCGTAAAGCCGGATGTGCTTTTGATGGATGAGCCGTGTTCCACGCTCGACCCGCAGGCGACCATGCGGATAGAGGAATTAATGCGTGAACTTAAAAATAATTATACTATAATAATAGTAACGCATAACATGCAGCAGGCGGCGCGGGTTTCCGAAGATACCGGTTTCATGCTTTTGGGCGAATTGATAGAATTCGGGAAGACCGAACAGATATTCACCGCGCCGAAAGACAAGCGCACGGAAGATTACATTACGGGCAGGTACGGATAAAATTTTTAATCTGTGTAATCATTTAACAAGGAGACTACCATGAAACGCCATTTGGACGAGGAGTTGAAGGAACTTAACAAGGATATCCTGAAGATGGGGGCATTGACGGAAGAGGCGATCTATAAATCGATAGAGGCGCTGAAGACGCGCGACAGGGGAATGGCCGAGAACGTTATCAGCAATGATACCTCCGTGGATAAACTGGAACTGGATATAGACGAAAGGTGCATAGACCTGATCGCCCGTTATCAGCCGATGGCGAAGGACCTGCGTTTCATCACGACCGGCATGAAGATAAATTCGGAGCTCGAAAGGATCGCGGACATAGCCGTGGATATCGCCCAGCGCACTTTGGAGATAGTGGACAAGCCTCTCCTCAAGCCCCTGGTGGACATCCCGAAACTGGCGGCAGTGGCCCAAAAAATGGTGAAGACGGCCATCGATTCGTTCATAAAGGGCGATATAGAACTTGCCAAGAAAGTGATGCTCTCCGATCCTGAAGCCGATAACCTGCGCAACCTGATACAGAAAGAATTGGTAGATGACTACATGTTGAAGGACGCCTCTTCCGCGCCGAGGGCGGTCCAGCTACTCCTTATCGCGCGTTTCCTGGAACGCATCTGCGACCATACTACAAATATCGCCGAGGACGTCATCTACATGGTCCAGGCCGAGGTTGTCAAACACCATCCCGAAAAGCTCAAATAGGAATATGATGGTCTCACAGATAACGTGTGATATAGAGACTACCCACATCTACCTCACTTTTTAATCGATTGACAATCCCCGCCCGGTGATATATTATAATTTACACCTAAAGAAAGATAATATATGAAGTATAAACACGCCCTTTTTCTGAATCCCTATATCGAGAAAAGCAACTCGACCGCCATGAGCTTCTTTCCGCCGACGGGGCTCGAATACGTCGCCACGGCCGCCAAGGACCTGGTCGGCAAGATAAGCCTCGTAGATTTGAGGAGCGACCAGGAGCTATGCGATGTCCCCAAACTGATGGATTTCATCCGCCGCGAGATAGACATCGTATGCGTGACCATCTCCTGGAACCGCCATTATGACCAGATATGCGAGTTGCTGAACCAGATGCCCGACAATATCCCGATAGTAGTCGGCGGCTACAAGGCCACCGAGAACGTGGAGGAGATATTCAAGACCTGTCCGAAAGTGAGCATCATCGTGAGAGGCGAAGGCGAGGAGACTATCAGGGAAGTCGTGGC
>JAQUQN010000035.1:0-5023 GCA_028716065.1 Candidatus Omnitrophota bacterium | reverse complement strand
CCCATACTCTACCACGGCAATTTCATTTACGGCAACCTCGGCGAGACGGAAGAGGAGATGCTCTACATAGCCGAGTTCGCCAAGGAGATAGGCGTGGATTCCGTCGCGTTCAGTAAACTCAGAATTGACAAGTTCTCGCCGCTTAAAGAGATCGCCGAAAAGACGCCGGGCTACCACGTCACCGACAGGGGCGAGCTCTATTCCGACACCTACAGCCACGCGAAACTTAAAAAGATACACAGGAAGATGAAGTTCGCCTTCTATAAGCCGGCCAGGGTGCTTAAACTGGGGGTAAAATTCGCCAGGGTGGGATTCTTCAATTTCCGCGAACTGATGACGTTCGTAGCGGCCATGCCCATATTGCTGGTAAAGATCATCCAGCGTGAAGCGTATAAGAACCGCCTGGGCGATTCGGTAAAACGCCTATTCGTCAACAGGTAAGGATCACCGCACTTGATAGTATCGAAGCGCCACAAGAGATCAAGCCTTAAGACCAAAGTCACGAGAAAGATAACGGATGTACCCGCCGGGGACTGGAACAAGGTTTTCCCGGATGTCCTCGAAAGTTACGATTTTTTCAGGACGCTCGACGAATCGAATTTAACGCAGTTCTCGTTCTATTACCTGATGGTCTATGAGCGCAACTCGCCCGTCGGCGCGACCGTCTGTTTCATGCTGGACTATTCGCTCGATACGAGCATCAACGGGCCGTTGCGCCGCCTGACAAATTCTATCAAGAAGGCAGCGCCAAGGGTCTTCAGCCTGAAGACCTTCATCTGCGGCATGCCGATAGGACAGGGTAGGCTCGGCACCTCCGGCAGGACGGAGGACGTGATAAAAGTGATGGTCCGCCGCATCGAGCAGATAGCCAAAAAGAATAAGGCCGCCGTCATAGCCTTTAAGGATTTTGATTCTTCCTACAAAGGCATGCTTGATCCGCTGCGCAAACACGGTTTTACCAGATTCGACAGCCTGCCCACGACCGAGATGAACGTCCGGTTCAGGGATTTTGAGGATTATCTGAAGAGCTTGAGCGCCGCCAACCGTTATGACCTGAGGCGTAAGTTCAAGAAGGTGGATAATAAGGTCAAGATCGACCTCGAAATAACGGACGGCCTTGATGAAGATGTCTTGAAGGATGTCTATAAACTATACCTCGATATAGTGGAAAAACATGACATGGGATTCGAGCTCCTGCCCGTGGAATTTTTCAGGAACATATCCCGCAACATGGCGGGCCGCGTCAAATTTTTCCTGTGGAAGATCGATGGGAAACTGGCGGCGTTCCTCCTCTGCCTGGTATCCAAAGACATGCTGATCGACTACTATGTGGGGTTGGATTATGAGGTCGCCTACAAGTACCACCTTTACTTTGTGAAATTCCGAGACGTCCTGAACTGGTGCATGAAGAACGACATAAAAAGATACGAGATGGGAATTACGGGTTATGAGCCGAAGAGGCGGCTCGGTTTCGAGCTCATCCCGCTCTACCTTTACGTGAAACTGCGCAACCGCGCCCTCAGGCCGGTATTCAATCTCATATGCCAATTCCTGAAGTTCGAGAACTTCGACCCCAGCCTCAAGAAGGCGAAGGAGAGGCAAGCATCGTGAAGAACAGCCAGCTGACATTCAAGATATTCTTTCTGATCGTGCTGAACGACATCGGTGACACGCTCGCCCAGTTAATACTGAAGAAGGGTCTGATCCAGACCGGTATCAGTTCCGTGACATTCGGTAATCTGGCGGAATTCATAACGGCCAACGCGGCGAGCCTCCTGGTATGGCTCGGCTTCCTCATCTACGCCGTAAATTTTATCATCTGGATGATAATCCTCTACAGGATAGACCTATCCATAGCGATGCCCGTCGGGAGCACCTGCTACATATTCGTTCCGATAGTGGCGGTCATATTCCTGCACGAGCGCGTGAGCCCCTTGAGATGGCTGGGCATATTATGTATCGTATTGGGCATACATTTCGTTTCGCAAAGCAAGTCCACAACAAAAGGCAGGGCGTGACGACATGGTAAAGATATTGCTTCTGGTGCTATTGGCTGAATTGGTGACGGTGGTGGGCCAGATACTTTTCAAAAAGGCGGCCAACCAGGTGGAACCATACAGCCTGCGCGGGATCGCCGCACAACTGCGTTTTATGAAAGACATCCTGACGAAACCCGCTATATGGCTGGGGTTATTGGCCATGATCCTCGGCCTTGTCATATGGCTGGCGGCGCTGGCTCAAGGAGATTTGAGCCTCGTATTCTCTTTAGGCAGCATGCAGTATATCCTGATACTTTTTCTCGCGCATGTATTTCTGGGCGAGAAGATCGATAAGATGAAATTCATCGGCACGTTTCTGGTGGTGCTGGGTATCGTATTGATTGCAATGACTTAATTAAGTGGTTGACAAGAAAAGAAGCGATGTTGTAATCTATCTATCGACGGAGGTGAAGAGCTCATGGACCGATTGGCAGATATATCTATTAAAGAATTGACAATAAACCTGATCCCCATCTTAGTATTTCTGGCGGTGTTTTTTGCCGCCTTGCTGGTGAGGAATGTGCTTTTCCGGCATCTATTGCGATGGGCCAAGAAGACCACCACGCACGTGGACGATATCATAGTGAGGGCGACGAAGGGGCCCTCACTGATATGGTGCCTGATGCTTGCCATATATTTCGCTCTAGGCGTATCGGCCCTTCCCAAAGAATTCGTAGCCGCGGCGACAAAGACGATAATCGTCCTGGCGATCGCTTCGGTTACATTGGTCCTCTCCAACATAACCAGGGATTCCATAAAGACCTATTCACGCCGGATACACCCCGAACTTGCCGCCTCGAGCCTCACCGAGAACATAGCGCGCATAGTGATATTCGGCATCGGCATACTTATAATCTTAAACTCGCTCGGCATATCGATAACGCCCATACTTGCCACTCTGGGAGTCGGCGGCCTGGCAGTGGCATTGGCGCTGCAGGATACGCTCTCCAACCTTTTCTCCGGTTTCTACATGCTGCTCGCCAGGCAGGTGAAGGTGGGCGATTACGTGAAACTCGAATCCGGCGAGGAGGGATATGTCACGGACATAAACTGGCGCGTCACCAAGATAAAGATGCTGCCGAATAACGTGGTGCTTGTGCCTAACTCGAAGGTGACGCAGACGATAATAACCAATTACTACCTTCCCGACAAGCAACTGGCGGTCCTGGTGAACCTCGGCGTCCATTACGAGAGCGATTTAAAGAAGGTCGAGAAGGTGACGGTCGAGGTGGCGAAGGAGACGATGAAAGAGGTGACGGGCGGCGTGCCGGATTTCGACCCGTTCATACGCTACAACAATTTCGGGGATTTCAGCATCGACTTCACGGTGATATTGAGAGGCAAGGAGTTCGTCGACCAGTATCTCGTAAAACACGAATTCATAAAGCGCCTGCACGAGCGCTACAATAAAGAAGGCATAATCATCCCGTATCCGATAAGGGCGATAAATTACGACCAGGAGAAGGCCAGGTAATAGATGGGGCGGCTGCCGTTCCTTAAAGTAAAGGGTACAAGAATAGTCGACGAGTCGGGCAAGCCCGTGATCTTAAAAGGCGTCGCCCTCGGCGGCTGGCTCATGATGGAAGGCTACATGCTCTCGGGCCGCAACATTCCCGAGAGGGATTTTAAATCCGCTCTCGCGAAGGCGCAGGGCCCTGCCGCCATGGAAGATTTCACGCGTTCGTTCCGCGAGACCTTCATACGCGAGGACGATATAAGGACCATCAAGGCGTGGGGGGCCAATTGCATAAGGATACCTTTCAATTACAGGGTGCTGGAATTCGAGGACAGGCCCTTCAGCCTGAATGAGGAGGGCTTGAGGTGCCTCGACAATGTCATAAGGTGGTGCCGGAAACATTCGATATACTGCATACTCGACATGCACGCCGCTCCGGGCGCGCAGAACGAGGACTGGCACTCGGATTGTTCGGGAAAGCCGGAGTTCTTTAACAACGATTTTAACAAGGACCGCTATTTAAGGTTGTGGCACTTCATCGCCGAGCATTACAAGGACGAAAGCGCCATAGCCGGATTCGATATACTGAACGAGCCCGTGGTGCCGTTCGATAAGGAAGGCGAGGTCAGGGACCTGTATGAGAGGGCGACGAAGGAGATTCGCGATAGCGACAAGAGCCACATCATATTTCTTGAGGGGAACTTCTGGGGCCAGAGGCTGAAGTTCCTGGGTAAACCAAAAGACAAGAATACGGCCTACAGCATACACGCGTATCCTCCCGCGGATTTCACGTTCAACTGGGAATTGGACCTGGCCTATCCGTGCCGGGCCTACGGATTGAGGTGGAACAAGACGCGCCTCTCTCTTTTAGCGAAACAATACGCCGCTCACATGGAGAGGATAGGCGCGCCTCTCTACGTCGGAGAGTTCGGCGTCAACTGGCGCGGCGGCCATTACGGCGAATTGAAGTGGACGAGTGACATGCTGTCCGTCTTCAGGAAATACGGTTTCCACTGGACCTACTGGACGTACAAGACGGTCGCCAACCCCGTCTTTCCGGACGGCATATACAGATACGTGAAGAATGCGGCCTGGGTGAACCGCAAGGGTCCTGTGACCGGATGGGAGAATTTTTACACCCTATGGCCGAAGGAGAAGGGCAAGATAATCTATTCCTGGCGGACGGAGAACTTTTCGAGAAATGAGAAACTTCTCTCTGTCCTGAAGAGATATTTTTAGAATAAGAATAAAATAAAAATAAGAAGGAGGTGATTATGATGAAGAAGACGGTAAAATTGGTTTCATTGGCCCTCGTCGTTGCCATGGCTATCATGATCTCGAGCGCCGCTTTCGCGGGAGAGATAAAGGGAAAAGTGAACGCCATAGGCATGATGGAGCCGAAGTATACGGTGACCCAGTGGGGGCCTTACGAGAGGCTCACGAATCCTACGACAGCGTTGATACCCGAAACACCTTCGATAAAGCAGATGGTGTCACAGCCGGCGCCGAAATTATCATACGTCAGAGA
>JAQUQN010000034.1 GCA_028716065.1 Candidatus Omnitrophota bacterium | reverse complement strand
GTGGTCTGCTTCGAATATATCAGGGCTAACGGTTCGCCGGAGGCGACCTCTTTGCCTTCGTTCGTATAGACCTCATCCACCCTGCCTGCGATCTTGCTGCCCACGTTATGTTCGCGGCCTTCTATCCTGCCGCTCACCTCAAGAAAACCTTTTCTGCCGCCGGCGCCAAAGCAGCCGCTGAAGAATACTAAAAGACTGAAGGCTATGAGGCCGAGAAAGATGAAGATGAGGACCCTCGAGGCTACATTTCTGGTCTGCATAAATACTCCTTCTTCTATTGTCCGTAATCTAAAAGATTGATGCCCGTTATGCGCTCAAGCCTTGCCACCGAAACGCTATACTCGAAAAATGCCGTGTAATAATTGAATTCCGACTGCCTTAGGAGCACCAGCGCGTCGTTGACCTCGGTGGATTTGGCGACCATCTCGTCATAACGCAGCTGCGCTATGCGGTAATTCTCACTTGCGTATTCGATCGCGCGTTCGGCCACCTTGAATTTGTTCTTGGCCGCCTTCAAGGCCAGGTAGGCCTCTCTTATATCGAGAGCGATCCTGTCCTCGACACTTCTCAGTTTATCTACCAGCTCGGCGACTTCCTCTTTCTTCGCGTTCGTCAGGTCCGCGGCCTTGAACCAGTCGAAGAACTTCCATTCCGCCTTCACGACCCCCGTCACGATGTCGTTGGTGAAGTAGTCGTCTCCTTTGAGGGCCGGCGTCTTGCCGTGCCTGTAATAACTGATGTCGCCGAACACCTGGGGCCGGGTATCGGTCTTCTCCAGTTCGACGGACTTTTCGGCTATCTTTTTTAAATAGGTGAAAACCACGAGCGTGGGATTATTCTCTTTCGCCAGGCCGAAACATTCTTCGATCGAATACGGCATCTCCCTGCGTTCGGAAATATCTTCCAGTATAAACTCCGAATCTATATCGACGCCCATGCTCACGTTCAGGGCCGCCTTCGCCACCTTGAGGTCCTTCTCGACCTCTATAAGTTCCTGCTGGACATTCGCGCGCTTGGCCCGTATTTCGAGAAGGGAATTCTTGGCCACCAGGCCCACGTCGAAATTTTTACTGGTATTCTCTTCGTGCTCCATGAATCTCTTGAGATTCTCGGTTACCACTTTAGAATAATTCCGCAGCCTCAATATGTTGAGATAGTTTATCGTGACCTCCTGTATCAGGTCGGCCTTCGTCTCCATGAGCCTTATCCTGGCGGCGTCTATGCCGAATTTGGCCATATCCTTTCTGTAGGTGATGGCGCCGCCGGTATATAATGGCATCTTCACATGTGCCCCGAATACGAGCGAGGTGTTATCGGTGATCGGAAATTTGTCATTACCCGAGTCATCGACGCCCTCCATCTCCACCTCGATGACCCTCGGCAAACCCGTGAACGTATAATCTACGCTGAAGGTGGGAAGCCATTCCTTGGAGGCGGCCCTGTAAAGGTATTCAGACCTTTCGAGAGACCGCAGCATCGAATCTACATTGGGATTGTTGGCCAGCGCTATCTTTATGGCTTCCGGAAGGGTCAGGAAGAGTTCATTGCCCAATGGCACGACCTCGGCGGGAGCGGAAAAGACCGGGAGCGCCGATAAGAATACCGATAAATAGATGATCGATATCTTAAAGAAGGCGCTCCTGTTTAAAAATCGCATCTGGTATATTTATCTTTTCCCTTTGAATATTTTTTTATCTATCATCTCCAGCGCCGACTTTAAAGCCGCCTGAGTGTCGGAATAGGAGCTCAGTTTTGGAATGAACGCGCTGACGCCAAGTTTTTCCGCTTCCTTCATGGTATCTTCCACCGGATAAGCGGTAAAGACTATGACGGGAATCGTCTTATCTATTCTCCTGATCTCCCTGAGCGTGCCAATACCGTCCATTACCGGCATCATATAATCCAGTATTATGATGTCGATACCATTGCCCTTGACCTTCTCGATCGCCTCTTCTCCGCTGGAAACGGGGATAACTTCATATCCCCACGACCTTATCCTTCCGCCCATCACCTCTAAAAAATCCAATTCATCATCCACAAGCATTATCTTCTTTTTCATCCTATCACCCTCCCGTGCCGATCAGTTACAGACAGTTTTGCGCCGATCTTTTTCAAAAGCTCTCCGGCGTTAAAAGGCTTGAAAATAAAATCATCCGCTCCGGCCAGGCGGCATCTTTCGGGAAAATCCCTGCCGAACGAAGCGGAGACAACGATCAGGGGGATATGCCTGGTCTCGGCGGTGGCTTTAAGTTCCTGACAGACGTCGAAACCTCTGCCTTTCGGCAAGACGACATCTAAGAGTATCAGGTCGGGCTTCTCGTTCACGGCCTTATTCAATACGTGGTTCTCGCCATGCGCCGGGAGCACTTCGTATCCGTTAGCCTCAAGCCTCATCTTCACAAGCTCACGCATATCTCTTTCGTCGTCGATGAATAAGATTCTCTTTCTTTCATTCATTGTTGTCGGTCCTTATCCTGATAACGCCTCTCGCCTTATTGAGCAACTCTTCGTCACTCTTCGCCTCATCCGGATAACTTGCGAAACCCATGGTAAAATATATCTCGCCGGGCAATTTCTTCCTGCTGTCGATGAGATATTTCTGTATCACTTTCTCTATGCGCGATCTGACGACCTCGGCGTTGGTTTTGCTCGTGTCCAATAAGACCACTATGATCTCTCCCGTATCCCTCACCACGGTATCCGCCTTGCGCCTCAGGGAGCCATTTATCATGGCCTCTATCTCTTTAAGCATGTTATGGCTCTTCTCGAATCCCATCTCCTTCTGGATCTGCGAAAATCCGGTGACCTTCAAGGTTATGAGGGATAAGGGCGCGCCTCTTGTCGAAACCTCCTTTATCCCCGTACTTATATGTTCTTTAAAAACGGTTTCGCTGTCCATCTTCGGCAGGGTAAAGACGAACCTCGAGCCCTTATTGACCTCGCTCTCCAACCAGATCGTACCCTGGTGCATCTGGACCAGTTCCCGCGCGATCGCCAGGCCCAACCCCGTACCCTTGGAGCCGGCAGAGGGCGGGCGCGCGAACTGCTGGAACTTGCTGAAGACGCGCGGATGGTCTTCCCGTGAAATACCTATGCCGTTGTCGGATACCGAAATCTCGATCTCATCTTTTTTATTGATCAATTCGACTTTTATCTTCCCGTTATCGGGAGTGTACTTGATGGCATTGGAGATCAGATTATTCAATATCTGCACGACCTTGTCGGCGTCCAGATAAACATTTACCAACCCATCGGGCGCCACGCATGTAAGTTCCTGCTTTTTTTTGTCGGATTGCAGCCTCCATTTCGCGCATGCGTCCTTCACGAGATAACAGATATCGGTCAGGGACTTCTTGACCTCCATCTTCCCCGCCTCTATCTTCGATATGTCCAGGAGATCGTTTATTATAGTGGCCAGGCGGTCGATATTGGACTGCACCATGCCGAGGGTCTTTTCCTGATTCTCGTTGATCGAACCGGTTATCTTATCCAGGACCAGCGATACTCCTTCTTTCATTATGGATAGAGGGGTGCGAAGTTCGTGGGAAACGGTCGATACGAAATCGGACTTCAACTGGTCGAGCCTCTTGAGCTGCTCGTTCCTCTCCTCCAGTTCCTTGTAAAGCACTTTTATGCCTTCATTCGCTTTCGTCAGGCCCCAGGACTGGGTCTCCAGTTCAGCCGTTCTATCCTCCACCTTTTTTTCAAGAGATTTTGAGAGGTCCTCTATCTCATCTTTCGCCTTTATCAGTTCATTCTGCTTTGCCTTTAATCTGGACAGCATCTCCTTGAAAGATTCCGCGAATTCCTCTATCTCGTCTCCGGTCTTTATATCTATCTTATAGTCCTCATAACCCGCTATTATCTTTTCCGTGGCCTTTTTCAATTTCTTTATGGGCGCTACGAGCAAATTGCCGAACACAAAACCTACGGGAATCATTACAAGCATCGCGATCAAGACTATCATTATTGCCGGCAGGATAAAGATATTCAAAGGAGCGAATACCTCAACCACATCCTGGTCGATCAGGAGATACCATTTCGTTCCGGAATTCAAAAAGAATGGCGGAATGTAGGGTCTGAACACTACGAACGTCTTTTGCTTGTGGACACCGTGCTCACTCACTATTCCCCATCCGCTTTTTTTGCCGAGAAGGTCCTTTATGTCGCCTTTTTTCAGATATTTTACGGTGAGGGGTACCAAGTCCTTATGAAATATGATATAACCCTGTTCATTGATGAGGACGGCATGTCCTGTCTTCCCTATCTCAAAAGTCTCCAGTGGAGAGAAGAGATTCTTAATATCCAAAACTTCCTTGGCGATACCTATCAATTCACCGTTGCTATCCTTCATGGGAAGCACGAGCGAAATTCCAAGCGTCCCGGAAGACTCGTCCCTGGAAATATCGGTGACTACCGTCTTACCGGCGCCGCCGTCAAAGGCCTCCTGCCACCATGCTTCATCGGACTGATAGAAATCCTCCGTCTTTCCCGAAGCGGCCACGAGCCCGCCATATTTGTCCGTTATGAATATTTCGCCTATTCTCGGATCGCTGTCGCATATGACCTTCATTCTCATGGATGCATCGCTTTCCAGATATTCTTTAACCAATGGGTCGTCGTCGGAAGCCGCTATCCATCTTTTATCCATAGCCGCTAAATGGGTTCTTACCTCTTCGGGAGACATCTTGGAATACCTGTTATTTGCTTCCTCTACCTTATTTATCCATACAGGGTTTTTAACATAGACCTTGAGGTCGTTTATCTCCGCCTTTATTATGCGGTCCAGGGCCGATGTCAGAAGCGTGGCATACTTTCCGTGCTCTTCGCTCAAGAGGGACCGCATCATGCGCAATCCCACGAAATAAGTAAGGGCTATGGTCATGAGCATGACCGTAAATATCGACATGCAGATGACCACTACGGCCTTGCCTCTGATGTTCAGTCCCTTTTTGAGGCTTCTTTTACGCATCTCGTCTTTCATCCTATAATAACTTTTTTACGGCCTCGACTAAAATAAGAAAATCCTGCGTCTTGACCACGTAATCGTCCGCGCCCATCCGCCTGGCCTTCACCGCGTCTGTCGCGTCTATACTGCTCGTTATCATGACTATCTTCGGCGGAGTCACCCCGGAGCTTTCCAGGATCATCCGGCATGTTTCAAAACCGTTTATATCCGGGACCAGGGTGTCTATGACCGCTATATCCACCTTGGAGCTCTTTATGTATTTCACGCCTTCACTACAGGTCTCCACGCATACCGTTTCATATCCCTCGTGTTCGAACAGGGATTTTAATATATTCAACTCTGTCGGGTTATCATCTATTAGCAGTATATTTTTACGCCCCATAAATCTCCTCCGACTAAAATAGATCCCGTTTTGCCGCGGATGGCTCGGAAGGCATAAAAAAACCGGATTTTTCACATCAGATAGATGAGATAAAATCCGGGCATTTTTTGAATAAAGCGCTTGCCATACCGATCCTTATCTTACTTTGTATATTATAATATAACGCTTATTATGTCAATAGGGTAAAACGCGGTTGTCAGGAATGATGATGATAGTGGGATAAGTGGTCATGTTTATGGACATGGGGCATGCCTTCATGCCGATGGAGATGGGAATGTATGAGATTATTCTCCTCCAGAAACGCGGTATCTTCGAGCAGTTCATGAGGCGAGCCGCGCCTGATGATCTTTCTATTCTGGTCGATGACGTAGATTATATCGGCGATCTCCTCTATTATGTGCAGGTCATGAGTAGCCGTGATGATGGTCTTGTTTTCGTCATGGTATCTGGCGAGGAAATTCGCCAGCTCCCTCGACGTCCTCGGATCGAGCCCCGCGGTAGGCTCGTCAAGCAGGATGATATCGGGCAATATCATCAGCACCGACGCGATCGCGACTTTCCGTTTTTCCCCGACACTCAACTGGTGGGGCATCCTGTCCAGGAGGCCCTCTATATCCAGAAGGCCCACGATGGTATCAAAAGCGGATCTTATCTCTGTCTTGGCAAACCCGAACTGCAGCGGTCCGAAGAGGAGCTCTTCCTTTACGGTGGGACAGAATAACTGGACGTCGGAACTCTGGAACACCAGGCCTACCTTGCTCCTGAAATAACGGTTAAATTCCGTATCGGTAAAGGCCTTTTCGTTCAGCGTCCTGCCGAAGGCCTCTATTGTCCCTGTATCGGGGAACAGCAACCCGTCGAGCATCTGCAGAAGCGTCGATTTACCGGAGCCGTTCGCGCCCATGACGGCGACCCTCTGCCCTTTCACGATCTCCATGTCAATACCACATAGGGCCGGGTATCTGCCGAGGTAGGAAAATTTCACATCCTGTAATCTGAATATCGTATTATCCATAATTTTTTAGACCGTCCCTCTTCCCGCCGCCATGAGCAAAAAAGCCGATACTGCCACGGAGAAGATCAGCCATGCCCAGTCCCTGGCGCCGGATTTCAAATCCTCAGATAGTTTCGGCTCGCCGGTGTATCCCCTGGATAGCATGGCAAGATAAACCTCTTCGTTCAAATAATATGACCTTTGCCAGAGGCTCGACATGTTCCACGCCACTATATGCTGTCCTTTTTTGTAGCCGAGGCTCGTTCCGACACGGCTCTTGATGGCCAGGTAGGTATTCTGTATTATCTCCAGAAAAAGGTATATGTAGCGATAGCACATGCCGAGCGTCATGACGAATATCTGCGGCACGCCGAAGACACGCAACACCTTGAGGAGCGCGAAATGTCTCGTGGTTATGCTAAGTAACACCACGAACGATACCGCCGTAACTACGCGCGACACGAACAATACCGCGCCGGACAGTCCCTGGCGCGTGATGATGAACTTTAGGCCGGCCACATCCATGGTAAATATGGCCTCTCCGGGCGTGAATATACTGAAGAGCGCCGGGATGGCGATAAAGAGAGAGAAGATAGGGATGAATATCCACGTCCTTTTTAAAAAGAAACCCATGTGGATGCCGGAAAGGCAGGCCAGGGCCAGGCATAAGGAGTAGAGTATTAAACAAATAACGGCGCTCTTTGCCAAGATCGCCGTTACGACAAATAAGACAAAGGTAAATGCCTTGATCCTCGGATCCAGTGACTGCAGAAATCCCTTTGCCGACGCGTATTCATCGGCAAATACGGAATCCTTCAGGAACGATATCGCGCCTGTCAGCGAACGCTCTACGAAATTATTGCGCCTCATCGATATTTCAATCGTCTTTCTTTGACAACAGTTTCCCTATGATAAAGACCGCCAGGATGGTTACGCCTATTCCCGTGACAGCGGATATTATATAGGCAAAGCTTAACTCCTGCAAGGGCTTCTCTTCCCAGCCATGGAACGCGTAATCGGGGATCGGCGCCCTCCAGATGCTCGACAACTTTTCCAGTCCCTGAGGAATGTATCCCACCAGCTCCATCATCTCCTCGGTACCCCACTCTCCCCAGGCTGCGCCCGCCTTGAAAACTTCAGGCAAGATAAGCCCCACCGGAGAAAGTATGATCAATATCGCTATGCCTATCCAGAGTTTTGTAGTTATCTTCATCTTCATACCTTCCCTTCTTCGAGAAGTTCCGGCGCCTGTTTCTGTAAATACTTTATCACGAGCGCGGTAACGATGGCCTCTACCCAGCCGAAGACCAGGGCGTGTTCTCCTATCATCGCAGGCAGCGCGACATTGAGGCCGTATGGACAGTATAACGCCTGGCCGCTCGCGGTTTTATGAAGCAACGGCTGGATGCCGAACTCAAATCCGGTCAAAGCGGCAGCCAGATTCAGCGCGACATAACCGGCGACCCCTGCCGCTATGACGCGCCTGTTCGAATCTACGGCAGAGCCATAGCTGATCGCCTTGTATATGTAATAACCTAGGAATGGCAGGACGAATGCCATATTGAAACAATTCGCTCCTATGGCGGTGATCCCGCCGTCACCGAATAGAAGCGCCTGCACTACGAGCGCTACCGTAATGGCGATGCATGCAGCCCACGGGCCGAGGAGTATCGCGACCAGTACCCCGCCCACAGCGTGGCCCGTCGTGCCACCCGGAATAGGGACATTGAACATCATTATGACGAAACTGAACGCCGCGCCTATCGCCAAAAGCGGTACTTGCTTCGCGCTAAGTGTCTTTTTAACTATTCTTGAAGCAAAAGCCCATATCGGCGCCATGGCCACGTAAAAAAATCCGCAGGTCGCAGGCCCCAAATATCCATCAGGTATATGCATGATCTCTCCTTTTTTTATTATTTAAAAATCTATCTGGCCCCTCACGCCGTAAACGAATATGGTATTCTTGTCGCCCTGATATGATTCGTTTATACCGCGCGGATTCCATATCCACTGGAAGTCCGGGGTGATGGCGAGCCATTTGAAGAGCTGGCATTTGTAATATACTTCCAGGTGTCCTTCCGCGGCTCCGCCGTCGCCCGTATTCATGTTCTTTATCTTCTCTTTGGGGAATACCTGGCCTATACCGAAGGCCGCGATGTCATCGGGCCTCTTCCAGTACTTACCTGTCATCTGCATGCCGCTTGACCATGACGCTTCCGCAGGCGCAGAATTCGCGCTGGAGCTGGAGGCCAGCGCCAGGTCCGGCTTCTGCCAACCAAACCTTGCAAAGACTCCAAAGACATCGGTGACCATCTGGTCTAGGCTGAAGCCAAAACCCGTATTGATATTTTTTGTATCGTCGGCTGGAGATTCGTCCTGCGCCACGAGTTTAGAATGGTCCCTGCCATTGAGCCACCAGTAGAAACGGTAATTGCCATCCCACTGCTCCTGATCCAGGTTGAATATCTTGGACGGCTTGAGGTTGAGCTGCGCCGACAGGAAAGGCCTGTCGAAGACATGTTCCCAATCATTATCGGCGTCAAAATACGTCGCCTCTACCGATAGATACGGCAGTATTTCCGGGGCGATTATGAGGCGTCCCGCCAGGGTATTGTCATCCGGCCACTCTATGGCTGGATTTTGCTTGAACATCCTTCCCAGGAACTGCGTCGTCTCGTCATGGGCGTATTGGTTCTGGTCTATGTAATTTGCCGGGTCCATCTTACCGGCAGTTATAGCTATCTGCTTATTGAAGAGGTAATGCTCATACCACAGTTCCGTTATGGGAATGTTGGCATTCGTATCATTCTGGTCGCGGTTGACATTACTATATAGTAGAAGCTGGTTCTCCGCGCCCTGGCCCTGGCCAGGTTCAAGGTGGATGAGGGCCTGCCCCCAGTCATCGAAGGCCTTCTGGATAAATATGTCGGAACTCCATGCCGCGTCACATGTCGATGCTTCGTCGTCGCCGGCATTATTGGCATTGGGTGTCCCCTGAAGCACGAATGTGGCGCCCGCTGTAATCTCTATGCCGCACGGCGGCACCTTTAACCCCTCTCCGGGCTTATACTCAATAAGGGATTCCCTGATCTGTTGGACAGTGGTCCCTTGAGTCGTTATACTGCATCCCTGGATCTCGA
>JAQUQN010000033.1 GCA_028716065.1 Candidatus Omnitrophota bacterium | reverse complement strand
GAAAAACCAAAAGATGGCTCTCTTCAAGCAATTCTCTTCCTTTGGTCAGATAATTTGCATAGAAATATAATAATAACAGGATTATCGCCCAGGAATACCCCCATCTTTCTACAAAATCAGAAATTTGCATAGGAGGAGTCTCCCCTGCAAATTTAATAATCCGGTCTTCGGCGGTCAAGATGTCGGGGTTATTAAACCATTCGGCAATAACTAACTTGACAACGCTGAATGATGTATTTTCCAGCGAGGCAAAGGGATCATATTTTATAAGAAAAAAGGAGATGCTAAGACCTATAACAATGCATAATATCGCCGCTATCGTCTTCGAAAAAATAGGTAATGATATTTTTCTGACCTTCAAAAACCAAAGGTAGAGGAGCATAAAAAGTGCCGTGCTTATAATGAAAAAGGATGAAACAGAAAATATGTATTTGTGGGCTTGTAGATAAGGAAACAAACTGCATGAAGAAAGATACCCGGCTGATAGTGCCAGATAAAAAACGCACAAATTTTTTCTCTCTTTGAGCAAAATGACCGTCAATAGCATAGCGAAAGATAAAATAACGAAGAACAATATGTTCATCCGCCACGTACCTATAGCCAGAACCAAAAAAACCGAGGAGAGGATGATCTCGGCAGCTGCTCGGACAGGCTTTCCGGCATTAATAGCCCTTATTAGAAATGAAAAAGACATCAAAAAAAGCACGGAGCCCAATACCTCCGGGCGATAAAAATTGGCGTAACTGCGTGTTATTCCGAGCGGTAATGTAACTGAGGCGAATGCGGCGATAAGCGCCAAATAATTCCGTCTTGTAATTGAAAAAGTCGTTAAAAAAACAGGTACTGCCATCAAAGCACCACATAATGAGTTAAAAGAAAAAATATTCGCCTTTAAATCTCGTATTTTTAATAAAAACGCTGCAAGATGATGGAACGCGACCGTGGCATAGTAAAAAATAGGCGGACATTCCTCAAATATCTTCTTACCTATGGGATATATGCTCAGCTTGTCAATGGATGGTATTTTTCCAGTGGTAAGAAGCTCTATACATATCCTGTAATGAAAGTCCGAATCTCTTTGTAGCTCGAGTATGGGATTATTTAAAAGCGGGATCATCCTCAACTGCCATCCAAATACTATTATTGCACATAGAGCGGTGACAATCGCTGTATGATACATCAGTTTATCAAAGTGCTCTTTTATCATTTTGTCTTGTTGTCCTTCGGCTTGTCAGCTGAGCCGGGTATGTAAAATATGGCATATTCTCTATCTCTGAATATGAGCTTGAGTTCCTCTATCTGGCGCGGGGATATGCACATTCTGATAATGTTTGTCTTGCGCGCGAGGTCGGTCCACGATCTATCCTTTAAATAATCTTCCTCGTCAAGGCCCAGCTGCCGTATCGGAGAAATCGATAATGAACGGGAGATAAGTATGTGTGTTGCGCCGTATTTTTTGCAGAAATTGATCATATCCTCCATCTTCTCGCTGGTAAAGGCGCGTGCCTGTTCAATAACGCGTTGACGCATCTGTGGCATTTCGAATAAACCGTCGACCAGGGTGGCCCGATTACTGTATGTCTGTATCGGATAGCCATGTTGCCAATGTGCGCATATTACGCTCTCCTGAAGCGTATGTCGCTTAAAATATCTGATAACGCCTTCCATCTTACTGTTATCGTAACGCAACGATGTCATTATGATACCGGAATTTATTGTTGTCTGTAGCAGAATTACACCCAACAAAACGGATAGGAGCATCAATCGTCCTTTATTATAATGGTGAGCGCTGAGTGTCTGCCTTAAATTATTAAGATATCCGGAAAAAAGCTGCAGCCCCAGCCCCATAGATATGGCGGAAAGTGGTGCCAGGACCGTTTTCATACGTTCGACAAAGAAGAATGTGGCTGCCATGAACACCGTCAACAGGAAAAATAGCAAAAAATGCGTCTTTTCTCGCAGGCTTTCGCACTTGTTTCTGAAGCTCATCAAAAAATATAGCGGCAATAGGAAAAGGCTCCATGCGAATCGATCCCTTTTCAACAGGGTGAAGACTGACAGCGGCGCCAACTCTATGCTATTCGCAAAAAGAAGGTCATCCGGTCTTAAAACACCCGGTATCTTCATGTCGCGGGCCGCAGTTATCTTAAACAGGCTGAACATGGTGCTTTCCAAGGAAGAGGAGGAGCCCTTCTTAACGAAAAAGATGAGCAGGGTCAATAGCGCTAGCGATATGATAAGGATCATTATCTTTAAACCGACGGATAGCCGCCATTTTTTTCTCTCTTTAAGATAGTACATGCATATCATAAAAGCTTCGATAAAAATAAGAAATAAAGATTCGAGGGAAGATACATAGTCGTGGCTCTTCAAATACGGAACGAAGAGGCATGACAGAATATAACCGATGAATAATGCCTGGTATGACAAGAACGTACTGCGTATATCATCATGAAAAATAACTATCAAAGACAGGCCGATCGACAGTATGGCGAAGAAAAGCAGGCTGATCCTCCATGTGCTCATGGCAAGGATCAAAAAAATGGCTGATATAACCATCTCCTTGATGGTATCTTTTTCTTTCTTCGTATTAATAGCTCTAATCAAGAAAGCCAGGCACATCAAAATGAGCAAAATACCCAGTACTTCATAACGAAAATAGACCGAAAAGGTGCGGGATACCCCTAGCGGCAACGTAACCGCTATGAATGCCGAGATAACGGATATCATCTTTTGCCTGGTCATCGAAAAAGTAATTAAGAACACGGGTAAGGCCATGAGCGCCCCGCAGATTGAGTTAAAATGAAAGATGTTCATCTTCACGCTTTTTATCCCTAAAAAGATCTCGGAGAAAAAATGAAAGGCGGCGGTTAGATAATAAAGGAGGAGCGGGATTTCTTCATGGATCTTTTTACCGATAGGATAAAAACTCAGTTTATCTATTATCGGAATCTCTCCGTCGTGAATAAGTATGTTGCACATTCTATAATTGAAAGTGCTGTCAAATAAAAAATCTATATTTTTATTATTATAAACGGGGATCATTCTTAAGTAGAACCCGAGTCCTGCTATCAGACATAGTATAAGAATAACGGCAATGCTCGATTCGATCCTGTAAAAAACTTCGTTTTTCATCGCTTCTTATGTTTATATATTTTCTATCCGTTCTTTTTCATGAAACCGGCTATCCTGTCTCCCAGGTCCTCAAAAACAACATATACGGCGGGAACCACGAGAAGCGTAAGGATGGTGGAGCTTATGAGCCCGCCCATCACGGTTATGGCCAGCGGGCTCCAGAGGTTCGAACCTTCCTGTGTGCTTATTGCCATGGGTAAGAGCCCCAGGAGTGTCGTTATGGTGGTCATGAGGATGGGCCTCATCCTGTCCCTGGAGGCCAGGACGACCGCTTTTAGGAACTTCACGTCGTGTTTCCTGCGCAGCTGGTTGGTGTGGTCTATCAAAAGAATGGCGTTATTCACGACAATACCGCCCAGCATCATGAGCCCGACCAGAACGCCCATCCCCACCGACTTTCTGGTTATGTATAGAGCTATGACTACCCCTATCAGTGCCAAAGGCACCGATATCATTATTATAAACGGCTGATAAAAAGACTCAAAAAGCGACGCAAGGACCAGATAGATCAGGATGACTATGAGCCATATTATAGCCCTGAACTGCCTTTGAGTAGCCATCATGGTAGGATAATTGCCCCCGAGCCTATAGAAGTATCCTTCGGGGAATTGCAGGTCGGATAAGGTATTTTTAGTCATCTCGGCTGCCTTGCTCAGGGGGTATTTGCCGACATTGGCGCTTACCTGTATCATCCTGGATTTATTCTTCCTCCATATCTCGCTGGGGCCGAGTCCATATTTGAAATCGACCATCTGTTCAAGGTATATATTATCTTCATCCCTGTTCGTCAGGATCAATTTATGCATATCCTTGAAGGTTTTCCTGTATTTTTCATCGATACGGGCTATCGTCTCGACTTCGCTCGCCTCGGTATGAAAGAGAGTGGCCCTCAAACCCCGCATCTGGGCATGTACCTTATCCGCTACATCGGCGACGGACATGTCGAACAAGGCGGTTTTTGCCCTGTCGACTTTTAGGCCGAGTTCCGGCCTGCCCTCGCGCATCCTTATCTTCGTGTCCGTAAAACCCTTGACGGCGCCGAGTCTCGACGCTATGGATATGGCGATCTCTCTCAGCGTATTATAGTCATACCCGAACAGCTCTAATATTATCTCTTTGGTCCCCACTTCCTGCTCTTCTTCAAAATATATAAAGGCGGGTTTTATCCTTTCCATCTTCGGGCGAAGAGTCTCTATGACTTCCGACACGGACCTTTTCCTCCTATCCAACCCTACCAGCTCTACATAGACTTTACTGGACCAGGGTTCGACCCTGGCCGAGAACGTCTTGACCTCCGGCACTTCTTTTATCAATGCCTCAACCCTTTTGACTATATCATTGGTCACATCGAGTTTTGCACCGGTCGGCATCTCTATGAATATAGTGAATTTATTCTGCTCCGTCGTGCCCAAAAACTCCATGCCCAGCCCCTTAAAAAGAAAGAGCGCTACGACAAAAGCTATCGCGGCATATCTCAGTATGCGATAACGGTTACGTATAAAATAGATTATCCCTTTCCTCTGTAAGCGATAAAAAAGCTTTAGAAATCCCGCAGAACTTTCCCTGCCGTATCCTTTCGGTATATCCTCTACCGAAAACTTCACTCTGGAGGCCAAAAGCGGCACCACGGTTATGGAGACGAATAACGATACTATCAAGGAAAAGGTCACGGTCCAGGCCACGCCGCCATATAATAATTTTATTTCCTCACCGACAAAGACCATCGGCAGAAAGACTATTATCGTAGTTAAAGTGGATGCCCATATCGCGACCCATACCTCTTCGGCACCTTCTATGGCCGCCGGTATGCCCCGTAACCCTTTTTCGTTCTTCTTCAATATATTTTCGAAGACCACTATCGAGTTATCTACGAGCATGCCCACGCCAAGCGCCAAACCGAACAGTGTCATGAAATTCACCGATAACTTCATCGCCCACATGAGAGAAAAGGTTATTATGACGGATATTGGTATCGCCGAAGTGACGATTAGTACAGGCCTTACCCTCGCCATTATTACAGATGCCGCCAACATGCCGATCAGTACCGCGTATAATATCTTGGTAGGCAGAAATAGCACGGCCGCCAAGAGCGCCCCCGTCATGATCAGGGGTCTTCTTTTAAGCTTGACCAAAAAGAAGGTAAGGACCAGCATTATAAGACCGGCGCCTTTGAGCAGCGATACCTTGAGGTTCTCTATCGCGTTTTTGATAAAATCGGCCTGGTTGCTGGTCACCACTATCTGCAGGTCCGAAGGGATCCTCTCCTTTATCTTGTCGATCTCTTTCAATATCATGTCCGCTACTTTTATCGTATTGGCCGTGGATTCTTTCTGCATATATATCGAGACGACCGGTTTGACATTGACCCTGGCGTAACCGGTAGGCTCCAGATATGAATCCACTACATTGGCCACTTCCTTCAGCCTTATCAATGTACCGTTGGGCAGCGTTGAAACCGGGATATTCTTCACATCGTCGACCGTCTTATAAAGCCCTATCGCCCTTATCAGATACTTCTTGTTCTCTTTATCTATCTCGCCGGATAATAGATTCAGGTTATTCATCCCTATGGACGATATCACTCTCTCGAGCGATAAGGAATAGGCCGCTAATTTCCTCTGGTCCACCTCGACCAGTATCTTCCTCTCCCTGCCCCCGGCCACCTCTACGTCCGCTACGCCGTTAACGCGTCTCAGGCCCTCTTTTATATTCTCATCGACTATCTTCCTTATCTCTTCGGTAGACCTTTTGGGGCTCGTAACGGCCATTATCACTATGGGGACGTCGGACCTCTTGAATTGGGCTATGATCGGCTTCTCTATCTCCTTGGGGAGCTTATTCTTCACCCTGGCGAATTTTTCCCGTACTTCAAGCGCCGCGAAATCCATGTTGATACCGGGCTCGAAACTCAATACGACCGTGGATTCCCCCTCTTTCGAGATGGAGAGCATCTCCTCGAGGTGGCTCACCGTACCCACGGCCTCTTCTATGGGTTTGGTCACGAGCGATTCTACTTCCGTCGGAGGAATGCCACCCCTCACCTGTATTATTATGCTTATCTCCCCGAAACTTATATTGGGATAAAGTTCGACCGGCAGTTGCGTGAGAGAGAGAAGGCCCACGAGGATCAATATCGTGTAGACCATCATCATCGTGACGGGTCTCCTGATGGAAAAAGAAGGTAAACTCATCTTTTCCTCTTTTTAACCTTACGTTTTGGTATTGGCTTTTTTGATCTGCGTCTCTTGGCGCTCAGCGATCGAGACGGCAGAGGAGGCACTATTGAGGGCCGTGGTTCCGGGGGCGGAGGCTCAAAGGATGATTGTTCCTGAGGAGGCGGTTCAAAAGAAGGCGGTTCCACAGGGAGCTCTTCCACAGGAGGGGGGGTGGCTGGACGGACAGGTAAAGAAACATCTACGGGCTTCTCAGGCTTCTTCCTGGAAAAAACAGTCAATATCTTATCGCGCGCGCCCGCAACGGATAAATACAAAGAAGGTATCACTATCAAAGTAAGATATGTCGATACCAGTAAGCCGCCCATGACGGTTATGGCCATCGGCGCGCGTAGTTCCGCGCCTTCTCCGCCCAAAAAGGCCATCGGGACCAACCCCAATATAGTAGTAAGGGCCGTCATGAGGATGGGCCGCAGCCTCACCCTGCTGGCATTCACCACAGCGTCCTTGACGCTCATGCCCTTCGATATGAAGAGGTTTATACAATCAATCAATACTATGGCGTTATTTACGACTATGCCCCCCAGGATACCCACACCCATGAGCACGTAGGCGCTCACGCTGGTGCGCGTGACAAGAAGCGCCCAGGCGACCCCGATGAGAGACAACGGTATGGTAAACATTATTATAAAAGGCTGCCATAGAGATTCAAATATGGCGGCCATTATCATGTATACCAGGAGGAATGCAGCTATTATTGCGTTCCTCAAACTTATAAAAGAAGCTTTCATTTCTTCCGATTCACCGGCTACCTTGACAATATACCCCTTAGGGATGGACATCTTCTTTATCATATCGTTGACGTCGGCCATCACGTCCTTCAGGGGCCTATTGTAAATATTAGCGTAAACCGTTATCACTCTCTCCTGATTTATCCTCTTTATCTCGCTGGGGCCCTTACCCTTGCCGAAAGAGGCGACGCTGGAAAGCGGGACGCTGAACCCGTAAGGCGACTCTATCTCTATCCTGCCCAGTTTATCAAAATTATCCCTATCCGCATTGCGTAACCTGACCCTTATATCGTATTCCTGACCCTTCTCCTTGAACTTCGTGGCCACGTGGCCTTTAAGCGCTATGAGCGCTGTTTGTGCGATATCGGTTACAGACAGGCCATAGACGGCGGCCTTGTCTTTATCTATGAACACTTTCGTCTCCGGTGATGGTTCGGCAAGATCGTTCTTGACGCCGTAGATACCCTTTATGGCGCTCAAGCCCCTTTGTGTGGCAAGCGTCAACTTTTCAAGCGTGGCCAGGCTATCACCTTTTATCTCTATGGTCACCGGCGCCTGGGACTGCATGCCGGTGGCAAGGACATTTTCCTGCAGGACATATTCTATCTTGGCGTCCTCCAGGTTCATCTTTGCAAGGTGGTCCTTTATGATCTGTACCACGTCCGAACTCTTAAGTCTTCTCTTCTTTCTCAGGGTCACCGCTATCTCCGCCTGATTTGCTGCCAGGCGTTCGGTTATATCGCGTATGGTCGTCTCTCTCGTGGAGCCTACTGTCGCGTTCACACTAAGGACTTCCGGTATCTTCATTATGAAATTTTCTATTCTTTCAGCTACAGAATTGGTAATACCGAGCCTCGTTCCGGCAGGCATGTCCACCTTTATGATGAACTGACCCTGGTCCACTTTTGGCATCAGTTCTTTGTCCATGAAAATAAAGAACGTCAATGAAAGGAGGAAGACGAGAAACGTCAATCCCAGGTATCTTGCCTTTGCGTTTATGAACTTGCCCAGTAACCCCTCGAACGACCGTCTCACCTTCGACAACAAGACAGACTTATCTATTTTCGTGAGGTCGTCCTCATCCGCGGGTAAATCGCTCTTTTCGGCGGAGAGTGCGCGTGAAGCCAGAAGAGGTATAATGGTTATCGAGGCTAAAAGAGAGGCAAGAAGCGAAAAGGTAACGGTGAGGGCAAAATCTTTCGATATTTGCCCTATGATACCCACCACGAATATGAGCGGCAGGAAGACGACGACCGTTGTGAGTATTGAACCTGTGACGGATATGAAAACTTCGTTGGCGCCCATGATGGCCGCATTCTTCTTCTCCTCCCCCATCTGCATGTGCCGGAATATATTCTCCACGACAACTATGGCGCAGTCCACGAGGCTTCCTACGCCGAACGCCAGGCCTCCGAGCGACATCATGTTTAAAGATATGCCGGAAAAGTACATCAGCGCAAAAGTGGCCATGACAGATATCGGTATGGTAAGCGTCACTATCAGGGCGCTCCAGACATTACGTAGAAAGTAAAATAGGACCAAAAATACGAGGACGCCGCCCTGCCATGCCGCGTTCCATACCCCGCTTATCGAGCTTTTTATGAACTCGGACTGGTCATAGACTATCTCCATCTTGATGTCCTTGGGCAGATCCTGTTTCAATTCCGCTATCTTTTTCTTAACGTTATTTATTATCCTGACGGTATTGCCGAGCGCCTGTTTCTGTACCGCCACCGAGATATTCTCCTTGCCGTTATATCTCGAAAAACTTGTCCTCTCTTTCTGGTCATCGTAGATCCTGGCCACGTCCTTCAAATATATAAGGCGCTTATCTTTCGATATCAGGCCCCTTCTCTTGAGCGTATCTCTTTCCCGCTCGTCCCTGTACGCCTCTTCCCTGGCCTGTTCCGAACCTATCGAGACGGTCTCTATGTCCCTGACCTGCTCGAACTCGCCGAGGGTCCTGATCAGATATTCATAGAAACTCTCTTTTATGGTGCCTGCGGGATAATTAAGATTAGCGTTACTTATAGACTTGGAGACGTCGAGCAATGATATGCGCCTGGTCTGGAGCTCATCCTGGTTGACCTCGATCTGTATCTCGCGCTCCACGCCGCCGGATATGTTCGCCGAGGCCACGCCTTCGACCTTCTCTATCTCATCCTTTATCATCCGCCTCACCATCTCCCTGAGGCTCATGGGCGAACGGCTCGTGGCGCTCGTGACGCTGAGCAGAAGTATTGGCCTGTCGAACGGGTTGAAAGGCAGGACTGTCGGCTCTTCCGCCTCGCGTGGGAGGCGCTCCTTTATGAGGTCTATCTTCTCTCTCATTCCCAGCGAGGCAAAATTGATATTCTGGTTCCATCCGAACTCCGCTATAACGAGGCTCAGGCCCTCCTTTGATATGGAACTTATCCTCTTCACACCCGCCACGGTACCGACGGCTTCTTCGATGGGCTTGGTTATGAGCGTCTCTATTTCTTCGGGTGCGGCATTTTCGTAAGGTGTGACTACCGTCAGCTGCGGATATACTATCTGCGGGACCAATTCCTGCGGGAGCAGTTCCAGCGACACCACGCCGAATATTAAAATACCTGTGACGATCATGATCACGGTCACAGGCCTGGATACGGAAAAATTCGCTAAGTTCACTTTCTAACCTCTAAAATATGCCTTCCTGG
>JAQUQN010000032.1 GCA_028716065.1 Candidatus Omnitrophota bacterium | reverse complement strand
TGAACTGCCGGGGCGGCGAAAGCCGTAGGTAGTATGCATAACCCAAAGGTCGTCCGTTCGAATCGGACCCCCGCTACCAAAATAAAAATCCCTCTTGGCTAAAAACCAAGAGGGGTTTTTATTTTCCATAGGGGGAACCTAAGGCTCCCCCTTCATGGCGCTCGTCCCGCCAATGGCGGGACTCGCTGTCACCCCCTCCTAATAGGAATCCCGCAGAAAAGATATAAGCGTTAGTTTACTTAAGAGAAGGAGAATATCTCTCCTTCTCTTAAGAATCTTATTCTCTTTACATAGGTAGAGAGGAAAATAACCGAGTTAAATCTTGGTTATTTATTGATGTGCACTACCTTGGCTGGGGGAAAGCCGTTGAAGTAGGTTGAGGAGGCGAGGGAATACGCTCCAATATTCTCGGCATATAGAAGGTCGTCTATCTCGAGGTCCGGCAGCTCTTCGGCCACCGAGATCGTATCGAAGGCGTCGCAGGTAGGTCCGAATACGGCCGAAACCCTCTTTTCGCCGTCCTTGAAGGCCTTAAGGGGGTAGGTGCAGTGGTCGAAGACTATCCCCGAGAAGGTATGATAGACGCCGTCATCCAGGTAATAACAGGGTTTTCCCGACCGAGAGGCCTTGCCTATTATCTTGGTGATGAGCGTGCCGCTATTTGCCACGAGGAACCTGCCCGGTTCGGCCAATAATTCGATATCCTCAGGAAAGAGCCGCTTGAACTCGGTGTTCAATTTCCTGGCGAGCGTCTGGAACGACTTGACCTTGCTGTTATATTTTACCGGGAATCCGCCGCCTATATCGAGTATCTTTATCTTGTGCCCGCGTGACTCCGACTCCTTGAATATGGATGCCGCCAGCTGCAATGCCTGCATGTAATTCTCGAAATTGTTGCACTGGCTTCCTACGTGGAAGCTTAAACCCTCGACCACCAGCCCGATATTGAGCGCCTCCAATACCAGGTCTACCGCCTCTCCCGGGTCCGCGCCGAATTTCGAGGAAAGTTCCACCATGGAACCGGTATTGGGGACCTTTATCCTCAGGACTACGCCGCCGTGCGGGCAGTGGCGCTTTATCTTCTTCAGTTCCTCCGCATTGTCGTAGGTGACGAGCGGTTTATAGGGGTCGAGTTCCTCGAGCGTCTCTTTCTGTTTTATCGTGTTGGCGTATATTATCTTGTCCCATATGAAGTCCTGCCGTTCCTTTTTGGGAAGTTTTTTGATATTTTCGTAGACGATCATGAATTCGGGGAAGGACGCCACGTCGAAACTGACTCCCATGTCGTATAATGTCTTTATTATGGCGGGTTCCGAATTGGCCTTGACCGCGTAGTAGGCCTGAACGCGGGGGAGGCTCTCCCTGAAGGCGCGGTAGTTCTCGCGTATGCGTTCGTGGTCGATCACCATGACGGGCGTGCCGTGCTCCCGGGCCAATTTCTCTAATTTCGCTGTATCGTTCATATCTGCCGTTACGGCCTCAGGAGGAAATTCCTGAAGCACCAGACATTCTTTTCGTCAAGATAGGCATCGGGGTTCTCTTTAAAGAATATCTTGTTATTATTCAATGGGGTCCAGTCCGACTGCACGGACACGAACTTGCCCAGGTATGGCTTGGCGATCTTCAGGACATAACGGTGCGGCAGGTCGTCCGGTATGTTCACGCCCCTGCGCGGATTCTCTATCATCCACATGACCGCCGCCACGACGCCTATCGCTACCTGCATCGTCGTCGCATTCTGGTGAGGCACCAGCCGCCGCGATTCCTCTATGCTCAACACGCTGCCGGTCCACCAGGAGTTGTAGCGGTGGCCCATGAGGAGCGCGCCCAGTATATCCTCGCCCGTGGTGATCTCGTCTCCCATTATCCGCCACCTTGGCTGGAGGTCGTAGTTCCTGCAGCGAAGTTCATATAACGAAGAGAGGGTCTCATGGCACGGCATGTAAGCGTAGTGGACCGTAGGGCGGTAGACGGCCTTTCCCTTTTTTCTGACGGTGAGTTT
The DNA here is from genome assembly GCA_028716065.1 of Candidatus Omnitrophota bacterium. Lineage (GTDB taxonomy): Bacteria > Omnitrophota > Gorgyraeia > 2-01-FULL-45-10 > 2-01-FULL-45-10 > JAQUQN01. The sequence continues at coordinate 8,321 of JAQUQN010000032.1, read as the reverse complement.
GTCGGATATGCCAAAGGCCTCGCCGTGGCGTATCACCATGCCGACTATCTCCTGATTCGGTATCCAGGACCGGACGAGTGTATTCATGCCCATCTGCGAAAGGAATATCTGGTTTTTTGGCCCGTAGTACGGGACGTTTGCCAGTTTGGGAAGTTCTTTTTCATGGGTGCCCCAACCCATCTCGGAGGGGGAGATGCCCTCCTCTCTTAAGCCTTCCACGCTCCAGGTGCCGACGAATTCATCCACCTCTTTGGGCCTGTTTGTGATCTGCGTGTCGCGTTCGCTGCAATGTATCACCTTGACCCCGAGGTTCATCGCGATATTCGCGAAATTGTCTTCTCTGAGCAATCGTTCCAGTATCTTTTTCTGTTTTTTGGGAGCCGCCCTATCTTTTATCACGGCACCCGCTATGTCCAACAGGCCCTGTTTCGTGAAATGCGATATGAGGCCCGGGTTGGCGCCGTGATCTAGGACGGCCGTGGTCGAGTTCTTCCACGCGGCCGTCACCTTGCGTATGGCCATCTGACTGAAATATAGCGATTTTTCAAGGGGGCTTTGTTTTTCTATATTGACGTAAGGGTCCCAGTCTTCTACCGACGTATTGGCGTAGAGGACGTCGTTATCGTGGCACCAGCTGATGATATCTATACAGCCGATGTTCCACGCCAGGTCTATCAGGAGTCCGCCCTGGGAGACGTGCTTGCTCAGTTCCTGCCGTATATTGAGAGATGTGATCTTCTGCTGGACGAATTTGATACCCTTGGCGATCCACGGTTTCAGGGCCTTGCGTTTGTCCATGAAATCCATGATCGTTATATTCTTGTAAGGGATGCGGACATGTTTCAATAATATGGGAAGCGTGCATTTCGAAACAGAACCGTACCCTATGATCAAAACTCTTTTCTTGAAATCCAACATGACAGATCCTCCGGACGCGTCAATTTTTTTGAAATAAAAATATTCTATGTACAATAGTTTATATTGAGATGATGATTGTGTCAAGTAAACGCGCTCCTTTTTTGCCGTTTGACAATATCGCCGTAATGGTGTATGATGTTTATCGTCGGAGATTTACGGCGCGCTCATGTGCGCGTATCCGTGACACGCGAAAAAATAAAATAGGAAAATTATAAATGGCCGGATTTTTTGTAAGATGGATCGTGAATATCGCCGCGCTCCTCGTGGTCGCGCACGTGGTGTCGGGTATAGCCCTGGACAATTTCACGACCACGATAACGGCCGCGCTGGTCCTGGGGCTCGTGAACGTGTTCTTAAGGCCGCTCGTCATTCTCCTCACCCTGCCGCTCAGCATATTATCTTTGGGGCTATTCACGCTCGTGATCAACGGCCTCATGTTTCTCTTCGTCTCGAAGCTAGTCAGAGGTTTCAGCGTGATGGATTTCTGGAGCGCCTTCTGGGGAGCGATCATCTTCAGTATAGTGAGTTTTCTCCTGAACCTCTTCATCACGCCTCAGGGCCGCTTCGGCGTCAACACGTACCAATACCGTTACGCGAAGCGCAATTCCCCGCGTAGCGACGACATCATAGACATCGAAGCCGAAGAGGACTCCCAAAGAAAAATAGAGTAGAATTTTCCCCGTTCCCCAAGTAAGATATTTGATGTTAATCACAAAGAATTTACGGGTATATGATGAGAATAAACCTAAACCGAAGTTATAGTGAGCACAATGAAAATGTTAGGTCTTTTGTGATGGAGAAAAACGGTTATATTTAACAACCTTTTGATAATAAAAGAACCGAGGATGCCTGAGGCCCCTTCCACGGGGCCGAGTTCCGCAGGTTCCCGTTTTTCGACTGAGCAAAAGACCGACCCGAACCAAAGGTGAGGGGAACATTTTCCCTATAAGCTCTTTAGCATATTTGTGCGAACATAACTAGGTTTAGGTTTAACTCAGGACCCGTAAATTCCCCCAAAAACACAAATAATCTTACGCTATCTTTTGTTTTGACAGAGCCGTATTTATCATATAGAATATTCTTCTGCTGATAGGAGATAATAATATGATACCAAGGTACTCCCTTCCCAGGATGGCCAACATATGGAGCGAGGAGAATAAGTTCAGGAAGATGCTGGAAGTAGAGCTCTTCGCCTGCGAAGCCCTCGCTAAATTAGGAAAGATCCCGAAAAACGCGCTTTTCCAGATCCAGAAAAGAGCCAGGTTCGACGTCGAGAGGATAAAGGAGATAGAGTTAAAGACCAACCACGATGTCATCGCCTTCATCAAGAACGTATCCGAGAATATCGGAGAGGACGCCAAGTATCTCCACATGGGGCTCACCTCAAGCGACGTCCTGGATACGGCGTTATCCGCACAGATGCAGGAAGCCTGCGACATATTGATAGACGACATGAAGAAAGTGATGCGCATACTGGCAGGGAAGGCGCGCAGGCACAAGAAGACGGTGATGGTGGGCAGGACCCATTCGGTCCACGCGGAACCGATGACGTTCGGCCTGAAGATGGCGCTCTATTTCGATGAGATGAGGCGCTCTCTCGACAGGTTGAAAGCGGCGCGCGAGACGATAAGCGTCGGAAAGATCTCAGGCGCCGTCGGGACATACGCCAATATCGACCCGTCGGTCGAGGCATACACCTGTAAAAAGATGGGATTGAAGCCGGCGCGCATATCCACTCAAGTTTTGCAGCGCGACCGCCATGCCGAATTCCTGACGGCCATAGCCATCACCGGCACCTCATTAGAAAAATTTTCCACGGAATTCAGGAACCTGCAGCATACCGAGATAGGCGAGGTGGAAGAGTATTTCTCCAAGACGCAGAAGGGTTCCAGCGCCATGCCGCACAAGAAGAACCCGATCCTCTGTGAGAGGATATCGGGGCTGGCCAGGATACTGAGGGCGAACGCCCTGGCATCGATGGAAGATATGGTATTGTGGCACGAACGCGATATATCTCATTCCTCGGTGGAGAGGGTGATACTCCCGGATTCGACAATACTTCTCGATTACATGCTCAATAAATTCGCGGAGCTGGTCTCCAATCTCGTTGTGCACGAGGAGAGGATGCTCGAGAACCTCAATAAGTCCGGCGGCGTGGTCTTTTCGGGAAAACTTTTAGTGGCGCTGATAGAGAAGGGGCTTACCCGCAATGAGGGGTATGATAAGGTCCAGAAGGCCGCTTTTCAAGCCAGGCAGTCGGGAAGGCCTTTCAAGGAGACGCTCCTCGCCGATGACGGCATACGTTCCATATTGAGCGAGGACGAGATAGAGGATATTTTTAATGTAAAACACCAGCTCAAGAATGTCGACAGGATATTCCGGCAGGTGGGGATTTAAGAGGGGAAGATATGGAGAAACTGAAACAGATATACGAAGGAAAAGCGAAGAAGTTGTATGAGACGAAAGACGCCGATCAGCTCATCCAGGAGTTCAAGGACGACGCCACGGCGTTCGACGCGACGAAACGCGGCACCATCCTGAACAAGGGCGTCATCAATAACAAGCTTTCGGAGAAGATATTCACGATGCTCGAGAAAGAGGGCGTGCCGACCCATTTCGTGAAGCGCATGAACGACAGGGACATGCTCGTCAAGAAAGTCCGGATAATACCGGTCGAGGTGACGATACGCAACATAGTCGCCGGAGGCATGGCAAAACTGCTGGGGCTGGAGGAAGGGATAATCCTTAAAGAACCTGTACTGGAATATCATTATAAAGAGGACAAGCTCCATGACCCGCTCATAAATGACTACCACATAAAGGCGCTGGACATAGCGACGGATAAGGAACTCGAAGCGATAAAGAAGTACTCTTTCAAGATAAACGACCTATTGAGGAAATTTTTCGATTCGAAGGGCCTCATGCTGGTGGACTTTAAACTTGAGTTCGGCCGGCACAAGGGTAAGGTGATCCTGGCAGACGAAATATCGCCGGATACCTGCAGGCTGTGGGACAAGAAGACGAAGGAAAAATTAGACAAGGACCGCTTCCGACGCGATCTCGGCAATGTCGAAGAGGCATACCAGGAAGTATTGCGCCGCGTGATGGAGTAGGATGAAACGAATAACGTATAAATCCGCGGGAGTCGATATAGATAAGGCGAATGCCCTCGTAGGTTTTTATAAACGGTTTGCCAGATCGACACATGTAAAGGGCGTGGTGAGCGATATCGGAAGTTTCGGCGCTCTCTTCAGGCCGCCTTTTGCAGATTACGATGATCCAATCCTCGTCTCGTCCACTGACGGAGTGGGCACCAAATTAAAGATAGCCTTTCTGGCCGATAAGCACGATACCATAGGAATAGACCTCGTGGCGATGAGCGTGAACGATATACTCTGCTCGGGCGCCAGGGGTCTATTTTTTCTGGATTATATCTCTACCGGCAGCGTGAAGCCGCGCGTCCTGAAAAGTGTCGTCAAAGGCATAGCGGAAGGCTGTCGTCGCGCCGGTTACGCGCTCATCGGCGGGGAGACTGCCGAGATGCCCGGAATGTACAAAGAGGGCGAATATGACCTGGCGGGGTTCGGCGTAGGCATGGCCGAAAGAAGAGACGTCATAAACGGCAGTAATACGAAAATCGGCGACGTCGTATTGGGAATAGAATCGAGCGGGCTCCATTCGAACGGTTATTCCCTGGTACGGAAGGTCTTTACGGAAAAAGAACTGAAGCGCCTTTCGGGTGAATTGTTAAAACCGACCCATATTTATTGTAAGGCCGTACTCGCCGTGAAAGAAAAGGTAAAGATAAAAGGCATAGCCAATATCACCGGCGGAGCCTTCTACGACAAGATCCCGAGGATAATACCAGCCGGAATGGCTATCGAAATAAAAAAACGCTCCTGGCCGGTCCCGGGCATCTTTTCATTGATAAAGAAAAAATCAGGCCTCGGCGACAGGGAGATGTACAGGACGCTGAACATGGGGATAGGGATGGTGCTTGTCCTGTCAGGACATGACGCCGGCAGGGCAAGGGATATTCTGAAGAAGCAAGGATTCAAGTCCTATATTATCGGAAAAGTTGTAAAGGGCAGGAAAGAAGTATGCGTATATTAGTCATCGGCTCCGGCGGAAGAGAACATGCCATGTGCTGGAAGATAGCCACCAGCCCGAAATGCGAAAAGTTATATTGCGCGCCGGGTAACGGCGGGATCTCCGAAATCGCCGAATTGGCGGATATAAAAGCGGACGATGTGAAGGGCCTTCTGGATTTTGCCACCGCTAAAAAGATAGACCTGACGGTCGTCGGGCCCGAAGTGCCGCTGGCCGCGGGCATAGTCGATATATTTACCGAAAAGGGCTTAAGGATATTCGGCCCCGCCAAAAAGATGGCAATGCTCGAGGGCAGCAAGGTCTTCGCCAAGGAATTGATGAAGAGGCTCGGCGTGCCCACCGCCGATTTCAGGGTCTTTGAAAGATCCGACGAGGCGGTATCATACATAGAGACCAGGCCGGCGCCTCTCGTGGTCAAGGCCGACGGCTTGGCCGCCGGCAAGGGCGTCATTATCTGTAAAACGAAAAATGAGGCCAGGCAGGCCGTAAAAGATATCCTGGATAAGAGAATATTCGGAGATGCCGGCAATAAGGTCATAATAGAAGATTGCCTGGATGGGGAAGAGGCATCCATCATAGTGATCTCGGATGGTAAATCGGTAATACCTCTTGCCTCGAGCCAGGACCACAAAAGGATATACGACGCGGATAAAGGGCCCAATACCGGCGGCATGGGGGCATATTCACCCGCGCCGGTGGTCACGGACGCTCTTTTAAAGAAGGTCCTGGATGAAGTGATAGATCCGGTCATAAAAGGCCTGGCCAGAGAAGGCATGGTATATAAAGGCGCGCTTTACGCCGGAATGATGATAACCGCTCAAGGCCCCAGGGTGCTTGAATTCAATGTGAGGTTCGGCGACCCGGAGACACAGGCGATACTGCCGCGCCTCAAGAGCGACCTGGTGGAAGCGATGGAGCGGTCTATAGACGGAAAACTGGACGGATACAACATGGAGTGGGATCCCAGGCCGTGCATATCGGTAGTGATGGCCTCGGGAGGATATCCGGGAGATTACGAAAAAGGGATGGAGATATCCGGCCTGGAAGAGACGAAGAAGATGAGGGATGTTCGGGTGTTCCATGCGGGCACGAAGCTGGGCCAACGCTCGAAAGACGCCGGTAAACTCTTCGTGACCAGCGGTGGAAGGGTCCTCAACGTGACCGCACTGGGTAAGGACATAACCGACGCCATCGAGCATTGCTATGAAGCGGTGAAAAAGATCCAATTCGACGGGATGCATTATAGGAGAGATATAGGACATAGAGCTATCAGGAGGACATGATGAGCAATAAGCCAAGAGTGGCGATCGTGATGGGAAGCGATTCTGATTTACCGACGATGAGAGAGGCATCAAAGGTCTTTGACGAGAACGGGGTCTCCCATGTCGTGAAGATCTTATCGGCCCATCGTTCGCCCGAAGATACGGCCAGGTTCGCCAGGGGCGCCAGGAAAAATGGTTTTAAGATCATCATAGCTGGGGCCGGAGGCGCCGCGCACCTTGCGGGCGTCATCGCCAGCCACACGACCCTTCCCGTGATAGGCGTCCCCATGGAGACCAAAGAGTTAAAGGGCATAGATTCCCTCTTTTCTACCGTGCAGATGCCTTCAGGTATACCGGTCGCCACCGTTACCATAGGCGTGACCGGCGCCAGGAACGCCGCGATACTCGCGCTGGAGATATTGAGCCTGTCGGACAAAAGGATCGAAAAGAGACTGGATGTACACAAAAGGGTGCTGGTAGAGAATATAAGGAAGAAGAACGCTTCATTATGATTACACAGATTAACCTGATGCAATAACTAAGTTCAGATTACACAGATTTAATCTGTGTAATCTTTCCAAAATCTGTGTAATCAATTAAATTATGGTTTATATTTGTTGAAGAAAACACTGGTCCTGAAGCCGGACAGAAAGAACATCGCCTATTGCGCTAAAGTCATAAAGGCCGGGGGCCTTGTAGCGTTTCCTACGGAGACGGTATACGGTATCGCGGCGAACCTCTCAAGCAGTGAGGCGATAAGAAGGCTATATAAGGTAAAGAACCGGCCGAGGAGCAAACCCTTCACCGTGCACATAACAAGCCTGGCCACGATAAAGAAGATGGGCTGCGCCGCGGGAAAAGAAGTAAGGCCGGTCCTTAAAAGATTCTGGCCCGGCCCTCTGACGGTAATACTGAAGTCGAAGAGAGGCAAAAGAATAGGTTTCAGGATGCCGGCCAACAAGGTAGCGATCGAGCTCATAAGGGCCGCGGCCGTGCCGGTAGTCGCTCCGAGCGCCAACCTGAGCGGCAGATTACCGCCGATCAGCGCGAAGGATGTCCTGAGACAGCTGGACGGAAAGATAGATGTCCTGTTAGACGCCGGACGCACGAAAGTCGGGGTCGAATCGACGGTATTGGACCTGACGGTAAAGCCGCCGAAAATCTTGCGGAAAGGCGCTATAAAGCTGAAAGCCAATTCAGTAAAAATATGAACAAAATAAGATCAATCCTCTTCGTATGCACTGGCAATAGTTGCAGGTCCATAATGGCCGAAGGCCTTTTGAAAAAGCGCCTTGAGGGACTTGGTAAGATGCATATAAAGGTAATGTCCGCGGGGGTCACCGCCATAGAGGGACTGCCCCCGACACTTGAGACCATCGAGGTGATGAAGGGAGAGGATATAGATGTGTCGGCTTTTAAAGCGGCCAGGCTGAGCGAGGATATCATAAACGAAGCGGACCTGATACTGGTGATGGAAAACATGCATAAAGACGAAGTCATAAAGATGGTCCCGGACGCGGCCTCAAAGACCCATCTTTTAAAAGAGTATGGCGTCGTAGGTAAAAAGAATTATAGCACCGGCATTACGATATTGGATCCCATAGGAAGGCCGATAAAGGAGTACGAATATACTCTGGCGGCGATAAAGGACGAGATAGAAAGGATAGCGAAGATATTATGAGTAAGATTGCGATAGGCAGCGATCACGGCGGATATGACCTTAAGGCAAAAATAGTCGAATTTCTTAAAGAGAAAGGGCACGATATACAGGACCTCGGGACACACTCGAAAGAGTCGTGCGATTATCCTCTGATCGGTTTTGAGGTGGCGAAGGCCGTGAGCGATAAGAAGGCGGATAAGGGCATACTTCTCTGTAAGACTGGCATCGGCATGGCGATAATCGCCAATAAAGTCAACGGCATCCGGGCCGCGGTATGTTATGATACGGAACTGGCGCGGTCGTCGAGAGAACATAACGACTGCAATGTCATAATCCTTGCGGCAAATTACACGGATGCGAAAAAGGCGAAG
>JAQUQN010000031.1 GCA_028716065.1 Candidatus Omnitrophota bacterium | reverse complement strand
ATGGCCTCTCTGAACTCTTTTATCGCCAGTTCCCTGGACTTCATCTTCTCATAGAGCGCCCCGAGGTAAAAATGGACCGCGGGATTCGACACATCCGATTCCATGGCCATCCGGTAATATTTCATGGCGTCCTCATTCCTGCCCGCGACGCTATACGAGTAACCGGTGGCGAGATACAGGCTCGTATCTTTTATGCCCGCCTGGGACGCCTTCTCAAGGATGGCGATGGCCTCTTCGACCCTTTTCTCTTTTAAATATATATTAGACCATTCTATATAGGCGTCAGTGTCCTTTGGGTTCAGCTTGGTCAAAAGCTCATACTGATGGGACGCCTCGTCAAATCTTTTTGCCCGATAATAAAGCTGACCAAGGTGGTGATATATTCTCACGTTTAACGGGTTTACCTTCAGCGCCTTTTCAAAATTCGATATGGCCGAGGGCAGATCCTTATTTATCTCGTACAGGACGCCCAATCCGATGTAGGCCTCCGCATAGTTCTGATCCAGCTCGGCTGCCTTATTCAGCATCTCGATGGCTTTATCGATCTTGCCGAGCCGCGAATATATGACACCCAGGTTGAAATAGAGGAGGCTTGAACCCTTCTCCTGTTCTATCAGCTTCTCGTAGATACGGGCAGCCTCATCCATCTTCTCCTGTAAAACGAATATATCTGCCAAAGAGCTGAGCGCCCTTAAGTTTTCGGGATTGATCTTTATTATCTCTTCGTATTCCTTCTGCGCAAGTTCGAATTCGTTCTTCGACGCGTAGATCAGCCCCAGGAGGAAGCACGCCTTTATCTCTTCGGGATCCAGCGATTTTGCGATTTTGAGTTCCGCTATCGCCTTATCTTCTTCCTTTGTCAGGAGATAATCCAGGCCCAGCCGCGTATGGATATAGCTGACGGCGTTATCGTACTCCAGGGCCTTCCTGTATTCTCTTATGCCGTCTTCGAACTTCGATTCGGTATCATAAATAATGCCCATTGTATAATGGGCAAGCGCTTTGGAGAAGGAACTTGAAGGCCGTTCCTTCTCGCCGAGCCTGGAGATCGAGGAAAAGGAATCTCTTCTCGAATAATCTACGATCGCGTATGCACTCTTGGATTGAGCGGGCAGAAAAAAACCTATGATCGTAAGAAATACTATTATATTTCTTGAAAGCACTATAGTAAGCCCCGCCGGCGCTTCTTCCGGTATTATATGTTAGCTCTTCTTATGGCGATCTCTTCTCATCCTCTTTTTTCTCTTGTGCTTCGCCATCTTCGCACGTTTACGTTTTCTTCCGCAAGGCATGTAGATACTCACCTCCTAATAAATAACTTTATTCAACGGGTACTCGATGATGCCTTCGGCGCCCGCGCGCTTCAATTTGGGTATCAGGTGCTTGACCGTCTTCTCGTCGATTATCGTATCTACGTCGAGCCAGTCGGAATCGGAAAGGTTCGAGATCGTAGGTTTTTTCATGGCCGGCAGCATGGCCAGCACGCTCTTCAAGTCCTTCTTCGCGACGTTCATCTTCAGTCCCACCTTCTCCTCGGCGGCTATCGCGCCCTTGAATAGGAGGGAAAGGTTTTCCATCTTCTCTCTCTTCCAGGGGGTCATCCAGCTTTTACGGTTGGCTATGAACTGGGTGGTCGACTCGCAGACCGTAGCGACCTCTCTGAGCTTATTGGCCCTCAGGCTCGATCCCGTCTCGGTAACCTCTACGATCGCGTCTATGCCTATGGCCGCTTTTACCTCGGTAGCTCCCCAGCTGAATTCGACATTCGCCTGGACCTTGTTCTTCTTCAAGAATTCTTTGGTGACGCTGACAAGCTCGGTCGCCACCTTCTTGCCTTTCAGGTCCTTCACCTTCCTGATCTTTGAATCCATCGGAACGGCGAGGACCCATCTGACGGGCCGCATGCTCTGCTTGGCATAAATAAGGTCCTCTATTCTCACCACCTTGGAGTTGTTCTCCATTATCCAGTCCCTGCCGGTTATCCCGCAATCCAGTATGCCATCCTCGACGTATCTGGACATCTCCTGGGCCCTGAAGAGCACAACATCTATCTCGTCGTCGTCTATCGAAGGAAAATATGACCTTTCGCTTATGCCTATGGAAAAACCCGCCTTCTTGAACATCCGGACGGTCGCTTCCTGAAGGCTTCCTTTAGGTAAACCGAGCTTGATCTTTCTTGTCTCTCTCATTTGTGTTCCCGTTCTTTATGAGATATCTCTCATGTACACGATTGTCTGCATGAATATCTTTTATACCATAATATCATGATATAAAAGGAAAATCAACATCTTAGTTGCCGGAACTTACCTTTTCGCGGACCTGGAGCCTTCCAGCATCCTGGCCGCTTCCTTTACGGAGGCATTCTGGTGGACTATCGCCTTTATGGCCTTGATCATCCCCACAGGATTTTTCGACTGCCAGATATTGCGGCCCATGTCAACGCCCCTGGCGCCGCATTTTATCGCGTCATGCGCTATCTTCAGGGCATCCAATTCCGTATTCAGTTTCGGCCCGCCGGCTATAACCAGCGGAACGGGGCACGACTTGACCACTTTTTCGAATTCATCGCAGTAATAGGTCTTGACGAAATGGGCGCCCAGTTCGGCCGCAATGCGGCAGGCAAGCGAAAGATACCGCGCGTCCCTCTTTTCGAGTTCCTTACCGACGGCCGTGACCGCCAGGACCGGCATGCCGTACTCCTCGCCCTCATCCACCAGTTTCGAAAGGTTCATGAGCGTCTGGTGCTCGTATTCGCTTCCTACATATATCGACAACGCCATGGCCGCGACGTTCAGCCTCACTGCGTCTTTGACCGCGACTGTTATCCCCTCATTCGACAGGTCCTTTCCGACGATACTGTTCCCGCCGGACATCCTCAGGACCATCGGAACGCCGGTGCCAGCGTCAACGCAGTTCCTTAAAATACCCCTCGTCAGCATGAGCGCGTCCGCGTAAGGCAATAGCGGCTCTATGGTCCGGCGCGGCTGTTCGAGATTGCGTACCGGTCCCAGAAAATAACCGTGGTCAACTGCCAGCATCACGGTCCTGCCGGTAGCGGGTTTTATTATCCTTGCGAGCCTATCCTTCATTCCCCAATCCATAATTACCTCCTAGTTATAGTTTTTTTATTTTTGCGGTTCGATGATCACTTTCAGCGAATCTTTCGCGTTCGCCACCAGTTGAAATCCTTTTTGGGTCTCTGCCAGGGGCAATCTATGCGTTATCATGTCACGCACGTTCACCTTTTTCGAACTTATGAGTTTTAATGCTTCCTTATGGTCCTCCGGGCTGCCGGCATATGAACTCGTCAGCGTCACTTCCGTCCGCCAGAATATATCGTTTATCGAAATGGGTATCCTGATGTCCTTATCGGCTGCCGCAAAGAATAAGACGGTCCCGCCGCGGCGGACAGATTTCAGCGCCTGCTCTATCGCCGGGGTGGCTCCGGTAGTGATGATGACGATATCGACCCCCATTCCGCCGGTGAACTCCGAAACAAGTTTCGGAACGTCTTTCCCGGCGTCCAGCGCTTCGTCGGCGCCGAATCTTTTTGCCAGCTTCAATCTGCTTTCGGCGATATCCGTAGCTATTATATTGGACGCGCCGCTCGACCTGGCAAGGTGGACATGGAGTATGCCCGATATTCCGCTTCCGATGACGAGCACGGTGTCATCCTTGCCGACACCCGCTATCCTCTGGCCGCGCAGGACACAGGCCAGAGGCTCTATGAATGTGGCCTCTTCATAAGATACGTTCCCTGGCAATAAAAATACGCCGCGCTTCACATTTATGGACGGCAGCCTGATATATTCGGAAAAACCGCCAGGATAGAAGTTGGTCTTGCGTAGCGTTTCGCATGCCGTCGGGTGTCCGCTCAGGCAGTACCGGCACGAAAGGCACGGCACATGATGGGCGGCGGCGATCCTGTCGCCTTTCTTATATCCTTTTACATTCTTTCCGGCATCCTCTACGACACCGGAAACCTCATGCCCCAGCACCAGCGGCACCCTGCCTATGCGGTACCACTCCATCACATCGCTTCCGCATATGCCGCTCGCCTCTACCCGCATGAGCAGCTCGTCGGGGCCTATTTCGGGAAGGGGCGCCTCCTCGAGCCTCACGTCGTTATTCGCATAATACATCGCCACTCTCATAGGATACCGATTATATCATGCCCCCCTTCCATTATCAACAACGGGTAGCGTAAAATCATTTTTGTCTAGGTAAGAGAATTTACGGGTCCCGATATAAACCTAAACCTCGTTATGTTCGCACAAATATGCTAAAGGTATAAAAGGGGACAGGCTACTTTTTATTCATCCGTTGTGAAAAGTAGCCTGTCCCCTTTTAGTTGCCGCGCGTTCCCGTGAAACGCCTAGAGGGGAACCTTCCGAAATATTATCTTGAACAAAGCGATGTTATAAAATATAATTGAGCCAAAAGGAGATGAGACGATGCTGAAGTTGCTGAGACATAAACGTGTAGCCAAGATAGTATTATGGGGACTTGTCGTACTGATCCTGCCCGCCTTCGTCCTGTGGGGTACCGGTAGCCTGTCGGGACCGAAGGATAAAGGCCCCAAGTGCGTGGGCATCATAGACGATAAGAAAATATCATTCGACGAATTTTTCCTGAGCGTCGCGAGCATCAGGAGCCAGATAATCCTCCATTACTTCAATCAGCCGCAGGTGCTCGAAAGGCTTCTCGGCGATAAAGAGTTCCTGGCACGGCTTGCCTGGGACAGGCTGGTAATGCTGAGAGAGGCCGAGAAAGAGAATATAAAGGTCCCCGACCAGGACGTGATAAATATCATAAGGAACCACCCCCTCTTTTCCCGGAACGGCAAGTTCGATGACAGCCTCTACAGGTATGTCCTTCGCAATAACATGGGCCTCGACGCGCGGAATTTTGAGGAGATGGTCAGGAGGAACCTCAAGATACAGAAGCTGCAGGATATCCTGACCACGCATATAAATGCCACCGATACCGACGCGCTTAATGAATATAAGAAGGAGAACGAAAAATTCAGGATATCCTATGTCTTCGTCGAGTCCAAGGACTTCCTGGACCAGGTCAAGATAGACGACAAGACGGCACTGGATTATTACGAAAGGAACCGGAACGAGTTTCTGCTGCCCCCAAAGGCGGGCGAAGAACCCGGTCCTGAGCCGAGGATAGCCGAATTCGAGAACGTGAAACCGAGCATAAAATCCTACCTCTCCGAAAAAGAGGCGCTTCTTTTGTCGCGTCGGCACGCCGAGGAGGTCTATGGCAGGTTAAAGGCCTCGATGGATAATAAAAAAGAAAAATTCAGAGAGGCGGCCTCAGAGGCTGGGCTAAAGACGCAAGATTCGAAAGTATTTTCAAAATCGGATTATCTTGAAGGGGTCGGCGAGGCCTCACGGATAACCGAAGCGGCGGTAATGCTGAAGCCCGGCCAGGTATCCGCGCCCATAGAGGTAAGAAAGGGCTCCATCATCTTCGAACTTCTTGAAGCCCAGGGCATAGACGAGGAAAAATTCGAGAAGGAAAAAAAGCTCTATGCCGCAAAGGCCATCGCTTACCAGAAGAATGCGTTCCTTGAAAAATGGCTGAGAAATCTGGAATTACAGGCGAAGGTCAATATTGCCTTTGATGATTGGGAAAAATATTATCGGTAGCTTCTAAACGTTTCCAAGATAGACGTACTTCAACTTCTCCTTCGCTATGCGCTCGGCCATCTTGAGCGTCTCGAACGGCGTGGGCGCTATCTTCATCTTATAGCACGGAAAATACCTCGAGAAGTGGAGCGGCGTCTCCGCGCCTGCGTTTTCATAAACCCAGTCCACCAATCTTCTCACACAATCCTCCGAATCGTTCAGGGTCGGTATGAGTAGGTTAGTCACTTCCACATGGCAGGAGCGGACCGACCTCTTTATCGTGTCAAGGACCGGTTTTAAGGTGGCCTTGCATGTCTTCTTATAAAAATCTTCGTCCATCGATTTCAGGTCGATGTTCATCGCCCCGATATAAGGCAGGATCTCGTCGAGAGGCTTGGGGTTGACATAACCGTTGGTGACGAGCACGTTCTCCAGGCCGTTGGCGGCTGCCAGTTTCGCCGTCTCCAGCACGAACTCGAACCATATGAATGGTTCATTATAGGTATACGCTATGCCGAAAGATTTAAGTTCTTTCGCCTTCCTTATGATCTGGTCCGATGTTATCTCTTCGAGGCGGGCATCCATCTCTTGCGATATCTGCCAGTTCTGACAGAAGTCGCAGCGGAAGTTGCAGCCCTTAGTGCCGAGGGATAATATATATTCTCCGGGATGGTAACGATAGAGGGGTTTCTTCTCTATGGGGTCCAATGCCATCGAGGTCATCTTGCCGTAAATCTCGCTGTAAAGCGTTCCTGCGGAATTCACCCTTACGCCGCAGAACCCCCTCTTTCCGTCGGCTATCATGCACTCATGCGGACAGAGGCGGCAGTGGACTTTCTTATTGTCGAGCTTCTCGTAGTATAAGGCTTCCTTCATCATTTTTTCAAGAACCGCTTCAATTCTTTGACAAATTGACCGACGTCCCGAAACTGCCTGTAGACGGAAGCGAACCGTACATATGCTATCTCATCAAGTTCGTGGAGGTTCCTCATAACCAACTCCCCTATCTCCTTGGAAGACACTTCCCTTTCGTGTTTCCGCTCAACACTTCTCTCTATATCATCGACTAACTCTTCTAGGCGCGCGACGCTGACGGGCCTCTTCTCGCAGGCCTTCATGAGCCCGCTCATCAATTTCTGGCGGTCGAAGGCCTCGCGCCGGCCGTCCTTCTTTATCACCATCAAGGCTATGCTCTCGACATACTCGTACGTCGTGAAACGGTGCTTGCACTTGAGGCACTCCCGGCGGCGCCTTATGCTGGAACCGTTCTTCGATATTCTCGAATCTAATACGCTATCGTTCTTGTTACTGCAATAAGGGCATCTCATTTCTTCCGAACCTTTTGTGAAACAATTATAGCTACGTGGCTTTCAGCTTTCAGTCTTCAGCTTTCAGCTTTGGAAATTGAAAAATTCTTCGTAAACTCGCTTATCCTGTCCGCGATGCTCGCGAAATCTTTTTTGGCGAGCCACTCTTTTCTGAAGACGCTTGCCCCGAACGCTATCGCAGAAGCGCCGTTCGTAAAATAATCCTTCATATTATCTGGTGTCACGCCGCCGCATGCGAGAAGCTCTATCTTATCAAAGGGCCCTTTTATCTCCTTAAAGTACGCCGGGCCGAAAAATCCGGACGGGAAGACCTTCACCATGGTGGCGCCAAGGTCCCAAGCCTCATATATCTCCCGCGGAGTAAGCGCTCCGGGAAACACGGGGATCTTCTTATCTGCGCAATATTTTATCACTTCATTAATGACTACGGGCATGACTATGAAGGTGGCACCTGCATCGAGCGCGGATTTAAGGGACCTCATGTCGAGGACGGTACCGGCGCCTATAGTAAGGCGGGGGCCGGAAGTCTTCACCGCTTTTTTGATCAGTTGAGACGCGCCTTCCGTGTTCATCGTTATTTCGATGGTCTCGAGGCGGGCGGATATGATGGCCTCCATCAGCGGCTCGATAGAATCCGTATTCACACCTCTCAATATCCCAAGTAGCGGCAATCTTTTGAAACTATTTATGTCCATCTCTAGTCCAGGTCATCGCCCAACAGGCTCTCGTAGAACTCCCTGTAATTCTCTTTCTTATCGCTGCCGCGTAGCGCCATCGCCGTCTTTGGATGCTCGTCGAGCATCCCTGTTATGGCGTAAGGTATGATATAACCCCATTCTATCTTTTCTCTTAAAGGGACGAACTCTTTGGAGATGAGGTCTAGTATTGGCCTTATGTCAAATTTGGGGTTCTTCAGGAACCCTATCAACAGTTCCAGCGGGCAATTCCCGGCGGCCCTGCCCAGCCCGTAGACGGTGCCGTCCACGTAATTGGCGTCGTGTATTATCGCTTCGATCGTGTTCGAGAACGCAAGCTGCTGGTTATTGTGACCATGCATCCCTATCTCTTTTGACTTGAGAATATGCCTGAATTTTTTCACCAAAAATTCTGTCGTCTCCTGATAGAGGGCGCCAAAACTGTCGACGATATAGATGACCTTCGCCCTGCACTCCTCTTCAAGCTGATGGAGCGCCTCGGTCAGCTCGTTATCGAGCGCCCTCGATATCGCCATTATATTTATCGTCGTCTCGTAGCCCTTGTCCGCAAAATGGTTGGCCAGGAATATCGCCTTGTCTATATCCTTCACGTAGGAGGCCACCCTTATCATGTGAACGGGGCTCTCCTTGCGCGGCGGGACGTCGTCCACATCCACGCGGTCGACGTCCACCATCACAGATATCTTCGTGTCGGACTCTATGCCGTCTATCACCTTCTTTATCGCTTCGTCGTCGCAGAATTTCCACTTACCATAATCCTTGGGCGAAAAGAGGCGCTTTGAGTTCTTATAACCGATCTCCATGTAATCCACACCCGCCTCCGACAGCGCCTTGTAGGTCGCCCTGACCAGCTTGTCGTCGAAATCGTGGTTATTTATGAGGCCGCCATCCCTTATCGTGCAATCCAGAACCTTTATCTTCTCCCTAAACATCTTTCCTCCCGAAGAATCTTTTATATCACCCGGATACGGATCTTCGCCTCGCGAAGCATCTCCTTAGACATCTTGTCCGGATAGTCGCCTTTTATCACTATCTCATCTATTCCCGCGTTTATTATCATCTTGGCGCATATTATACATGGCTGTGTCGTGGAGTAGAGGATCGCCCCTTTGAGGCTCGTGCCGTGGAGCGCTGCCTGCAGGAAAGCGTTCTGCTCGCCATGAAGGCCGCGACACAGTTCGTGTCTTTCGCCAGATGGAATTTTGAGTTTTTCGCGGATACAGCCGACTTCGCTGCAATGCCTAACCTTGCTCGGCGCGCCGTTATAACCTGTCGCGAGTATCTTTTTGTCCCTTACCAGTACGGCGCCGACCTTGCGCCTGAGGCATGTGGAACGTTTCGAGACCAGGTCCGCTATGCTCAGGAAATATTCATCCCATGTCGGCCTTTGCTCTTTGCTCTTTGGTCTTTGGTCTTTGGTCTTTCTTGCCATCTACTCTTTCTCCAGCCTTTTAATCAATTCCTTATAAAGCGGGAACTCCTTGACTAACGCGTCAACCCGTTTCCTCACACCCGACAGGTTCTTTTTATTCGCCGGGTCTCTTAAGACCATATCTATCAATTCCGCTATTCGGCGCATCTCTTTTTCCTTCATCCCGCGCGTGGTCACAGCGGGCGAACCTATCCTCACGCCGCTTGTCACGAACGGAGACTCCTTGTCAAAAGGAATGAGGTTCTTATTGACCGTTATGCCGGCTTTGTCCAGCGCCGTCGAAGCGTCCTTACCCGTCATCGACTTTTTGGAGAGGTCCACGAGAAAGAGGTGCGTATCCGTGCCGCCTGCCACTATCCTGTATCCTCTCCCGGCCATTTCATCCGAGAGCGCCCTGGCATTCTTCAGTATCTGCTTTTGATAGGTTTTGAAGGAAGGCTTCAACGCTTCTTTGAAACAGACCGCTTTAGCCGCGATGACGTGCACTAAGGGACCGCCCTGTATGCCTGGAAAGACTTCGGTGTCTATTCTTTTGCCAAATTCTTTCTTACACATGATAAATCCGCCGCGGGGGCCGCGCATCGTCTTGTGCGTCGTAGAGGTCACGAACTCGGCGTGAGGGACCGGGTTCTGATGAAGCCCCGCCGCTATGAGCCCCGCTATGTGCGCGATATCCACGAGAAGGAACGCGCCGACCGAATCCGCTATCTCCCTGAATTTTTTAAAATCCATGGCCCTGGGATAGGCCGATGCGCCTGCCAGTATCATCTTCGGCTTATTTTCTTTTGCCAGCGCGGCTATCTCGCTATAATCCAGCGTCTCCGTCTTCCTGTTCAGTCCGTAGGGCACTATGCGATAAAATTTTCCGGAAAAGTTATGCGAATGGCCGTGAGACAGATGCCCCCCGCATGCCAGGTCCATGGCCAGCACGGTATCTCCGGGTTTTAGCATGGAAAAATATACCGCCATATTCGCCTGTGTCCCGGAATGCGGCTGGACGTTGACGTGCTCGGCTCCGAATACCGATCTTGCCCTTTCCGCGGCGAGGGCCTCTATCACGTCGACATGATGGCAACCGTTATACCAGCGCGCCTGCGGGTAACCCTCGGCGTATTTATTCGTAAGGACCGAGCCCTGCGCTTCCAGTATCGCCTCATCCACGAAATTTTCGCTCGCGATCAGTTCGAGGTTCTCATTCTCCCTCATCGTCTCGTCAAGAATGGCCTTGTAGATCTCGGGGTCCGCCTTCTTCAGATTTCTCATCTTTTCTGTTCCTTCATCTTGGATTCGATCTCTTTTATCTGTTTCACGCGCCTCTCGTGGCGCTCGCCCAGGTTCGGGGTCGCAAGCCAGACACTCAGGAT
>JAQUQN010000030.1:8968-10748 GCA_028716065.1 Candidatus Omnitrophota bacterium | reverse complement strand
ATTTCTACGACTCCCTCCCGAATATTCTCACCAGCAATAACTTCAAGGCAATAGTCGAAGCGCTCGTAGCCGCCCATAAGAACGATAAGATGGTCATATTCATGATGGGTGCCCACGTCATAAAGTGCGGTATCTCGCCCCTCGTGATAGACCTCATGAAACGAGGCGTGGTCAAGGCGGTGGCTCTCAACGGCGCCGGCATAATACACGATACAGAAGTGGCGATGATAGGCAGGACGAGCGAGGATGTGGGCGAGGGAATAGTCGACGGCTCGTTCGGGATGGCCAAGGAGACGGCCGAATTCATCAACGACGCCATAAACAATGGTTTTAAAAAAGGCATAGGCATCGGCGAGGCGGTGGGCGGAGCGATCGTCAGGAAGAAGATGCCACACAAGGCGTTGAGCATCCTCGCTACGGGATATGAATTGGGCCTTCCCGTGACGGCCCACGTGGCGATAGGGACGGATATCATACACCAGCATCCTTCGGCGAACGGCGAGGCCATAGGCGAGGGGTCGCTTCTCGATTTCAGGAATTTCATATACAGCGTATCTAAGCTCGAAGGCGGGGTGGCCATCAATTTCGGCTCGGCCGTCGTATTGCCCGAGGTCTTTCTGAAGGCCGTGACCGTGGCGAGGAACCTGAAGAGCAGGTTAAATAAGTTCACCACGGCGAATTTCGACATGATAAGCCAGTATAGGCCTTATCAGAATGTCCTGTCGAGGCCCACGTCATGCGGCGGCAAGGGGTACAATATCATAGGCCATCATGAGATCATGATGCCTTTACTGTACCGCGCCGTGATAGAAAGGGTTTAACCGGATATAACCATGAAGGCGCAGGATTTTAATAAATTTAAAAAGATAATCGGAAATTTTAAAGAGGCGAAGGTATTGGTCGTCGGGGACCTCATCCTCGATGAATTTATCTGGGGTGATGTCTCGCGTATCTCTCCGGAAGCGCCCGTTCCCGTGGTCTGGGTGAAGAATGAGAGTTTCATGCCCGGCGGCGCTTCGAACGTCGCGAACAACTTAAGGGCCCTCGGCTCCGCTGTCAATCTTTGCGGCGTGATAGGCGATGATGAACGCGGTGCGGTATTGAAAGGCGAACTCGAGCACAAGGGCGTCGATGTGAAGGGTATAATCACTGATACTTCACGTCCCACAACTCTCAAGACCCGTGTCGTGGCGCAGCATCAGCAGGTCGTCAGGATAGACAAGGAAAATGTGGAAAAATTGGGCGACTCCGTCGTGGCGCGCCTGGCCGATTATATAAAAACCGCCATGAAGAAGATGGACGCTGTCATAATAGAAGATTACGGCAAGGGGGTCATAACACCGAACTTATTGAAGAGAATAGTTCCTGCCGCCAGGGCCGCCAAAAAGATAATAGCCGTCGACCCTAAAGAGGAACATTTTAACTATTATAGAGGCATAACCGTCATAACTCCTAATAATCACGAAGCGGCCAGGGCAGTGGGTTTTCCGATAAAGGACCAGGCGACGTTGAAACGCGCCGGACAGGCCCTTTTACGCAAACTGAACTGCAGGATAGCCCTCATCACCCTGGGCGAGAACGGCATGGCGGTATTTCAGAGAGGTAAGCCGATGAGGCACATCCCTACGGTAGCGCAGGAGGTCTTCGATGTATCCGGCGCGGGCGATACGGTGATAGCCGCTTATACTTTATCCCTGGCTTCGGGGGCGGACCCGGTCCAGGCCGCGCATATAGCTAATTGCGCGGCAGGCGTGGTGGTAGGTAAGGTCGGCATAGCCGC
>JAQUQN010000030.1:0-8868 GCA_028716065.1 Candidatus Omnitrophota bacterium | reverse complement strand
GTGAAAGCCATAGGAGTCATACCGGCGAGATGGGGAGCGACAAGATTCGAGGGTAAGGTATTGGCGAACCTTTTGGGTAAACCAGTAATACAACATGTATGGGAGAACGCGAAGAAAGCGAAGACCCTCGACGACCTGGTGGTGGCCTGCGATGACGAAAGGATAATGAAGGTCGTGCTCGAATTCGGCGGCAAGGCCATATATACGTCCCCGGACCAGCCTTCGGGAACCGACCGTCTCGCGGAGGTGGTCAATCCCATGGAGATTAAGATAGCGGTCAACATACAGGGTGATGAACCGCTCGTCAAACCGATAATGATAGACAACCTCGTCATGGCCCTCGAGGACGAAAAGAAGGCCCAGATGGCTACCGTCGTGAAAAAGATAGAGGATGAAGCGGAGCTGACCAATTCCAACGTGGTGAAGGTGGTCTTTGACAGGAACGGTTACGCCCTTTATTTTTCCAGGTTCGCCATTCCCTATAACAGGACCGGCCAGGTCGATGAGAAGAAGCGGCCGGTCTATTATAAACACATAGGGCTCTATGCCTTCACGAAGGACTTTTTATTCACGTTCAGGAGCCTGCCCAACTCTTCTCTGGAGAACGCCGAGAAACTCGAGCAATTGAGAGTGCTGGAATACGGGTACAAGATAAAGGTGGTTGAGACGAAATTCGATACGGTCGGCGTCGATACGCCTGAAGATTTACGAAAGGTCGAAGAGCTTTTATTGAGAGACAGGGAAAAATAAAGAAGCGTAAAACGTAAAGCGCAAAGCGTAAAACAAGATGACCAAAGAAATTAAAATAGGAAAAATAAAGATGGGCGGGGATAATCCCCTCGTCCTTATCGCCGGGCCATGCGTCATAGAGTCCGAGGCCAGCGCGTTGCGGCATGCCCGGATTTTGAAGGAGATAGCGGACGAGGTAGGCATTCCGTTCATATACAAGTCCAGCTACGACAAGGCGAACCGCACGTCCTTAAGATCCTTCCGGGGGCCCGGGCTAAAGAACGGATTGAAGATCCTGAAGAAGGTAAAAGAGAAGATCGCCGTCCCGATCTTGAGCGATGTCCATTGTAAGGAAGAAGTGAAAGAGGCCGCCAGGGTACTGGACATAATCCAGATACCGGCCTTCCTTTCAAGGCAGACGGACCTGATCCTTGCGGCCGCGCGCACGGGCAGGGCAGTGAACGTGAAGAAGGGGCAGTTCCTTGCGCCGTGGGATATGAGGCACGTGATAAAGAAGATAGAGGCGACGGGAAACAGGAAAATAATCATAACGGAGCGGGGGGTAAGTTTCGGTTATAATAATTTAGTAAGCGACTTCAGGTCGATTCTTATAATGAAGGAGTTCGGCTATCCCGTCATATACGACGCCACACATTCGGTACAGACGCCCGCGGGCAAGGGCGACTCCTCGGGCGGCGAAAGTAAGTTCATACCGTATCTTTCCATGGCGGCCGTGACATGCGGGGTGAGCGGATTATTTCTCGAGGTCCATGAGAAGCCCGAGAGGGCGAGGAGCGATGGGCCGAATATGGTCAGGCTAAGCGATCTGGGGGCGATGCTTGAAAATATATTAGAGATAGAAAGGGCCGTTAAACGATGCCAAGGGCTATAGCAAAGAGGGTCTTGAAGACGGAGAGCGACGCCATA
The DNA here is from genome assembly GCA_028716065.1 of Candidatus Omnitrophota bacterium. Lineage (GTDB taxonomy): Bacteria > Omnitrophota > Gorgyraeia > 2-01-FULL-45-10 > 2-01-FULL-45-10 > JAQUQN01. The sequence goes on along the minus strand of JAQUQN010000030.1, from coordinate 7,212 downwards.
TCGGCTCTCATGAAGAAGATAGATGCCGATTTTGAGAATGCCATCAACCTTTTATATAGGACGAAAGGACGCGTCATCGTGACGGGGATGGGTAAGCCCGGTTTCATCGCGCAGAAGATATCGGCGACGCTTTCATCGACGGGGACGCCATCATTGTACCTCCATCCGGCAGAGGCGCTTCACGGAGACCTCGGCCGTGTCACCAAAGACGATATCATATTGGCGTTATCCAATAGCGGAGAGACCGAAGAGATAACGAAGTTCCTGCCCATAGTGAAGAAGATAGGCGCGAAACTGATAGCGGTGGTAGGTAATACCAAATCCACACTCGCCAAAAATGCCGATTTCGTCCTGGACGTCTCGGTGAAGAGAGAGGCCTGCCCATTGGGGCTGGCTCCCACAACATCGACCACCGTGATGCTAGCGATGGGCGACGCGCTGGCAGTGGCGTTATTGGACAAGAAGGGTTTTAAGGAGAGAGACTTTGCCTTCTATCATCCGGGCGGCATACTGGGCAAGCGTCTCCTTCTAAAAGTGAGCGACATCATGAGGACGGGTGAGGCCAACCCAATAGTCAATGAGAACATGACGGTAAAGAAGGTGCTCCTTGCGATAACGAAGGCCAGGGCCGGCAGCGCGAACGTCGTGGATTCCAGGGGTGTCTTGAAAGGTATATTTACTGACGGGGACCTGAGAAGGCATCTGGAGATAGAACCGGACCTCGTGAACAAAAAGGTGAAATACGTGATGACCAAAAATCCCACCACGATAAAGAAAGAGCGCCTTGCGGCGGAGGCGTTCGACATCCTGCGTTCCAAAAGGATAGACGAACTTCCCGTGGTCGACGAAAAGAAGCGTCCCATCGGCCTTCTCGATGTCCAGGACCTCCTCAAAGCGGGGCTCGTATGATATCCGGAGAAGTAACGGCGCGCGCGAAGAAGGTCAAATTTCTCATACTCGATATAGACGGCGTCATGACGGACGGCCGTATCATATACAGCATATACGGCGATGAGCTCAAATTTTTCGACGTGCAGGATGGCTTCGGCATAACCTTGCTCAACGCCGCCGGTATAAAGAGCGTCATAATAACCGCGAAAAAGTCCAAGGTGGTCCGTGCCAGGGCCAGGGACATGAATATAGCAAAGACTTACCAGGGCTTTTCGGACAAATTGATCCCCTATGAAGATATGTTAAAGAAATTCAACGCGAGCCCTGACGAAATATGTTTCATGGGAGATGACCTCGTGGACTTACCTGTATTAAAGAGGGTGGGTTTCGGGGTAGCCGTATCGAATGCCGTGGAAGAAGTCAAAAAGAACGCCCATTATGTCACGACTGCTTCGGGCGGCCGCGGAGCGGTCCGCGAGGTGTGCGACCTGATACTGAAAACCCAGGGTAAATGGGATGCCGCCATCTCAAAATATGCTAAATAGGCCCGGTCGCCTATTGACAAATCTAAATTGTAAGGTATACTTAAAATATATATTTGCCATAAACTAACAGAAAAGTTAGAATGTCGATAAATACAAGGTCCAAAAAAAGAGAACTGGTAAACGCTTTTGCCGAGTATTCCATTGAGCAATCCGCGAAAAAAGGCGTGAGCCTTAACCTCCCGAAAGAGGCGCTCACCTCCAATACGGGTGAAGCCGCATTTATCAAGTCATCCTTGCTGGATATAAGCGTTATAGGGTGCGCCATCGATTCCTCATACCTCATTCCTCCGGGCATAATTTTAAATCTCAGGATAGACCCCAAGCCATTTGCTGTTGAAGGGATAAAAGAGCGCAAGGAATCCCTTCAGATTACCGGTAAGGTCACCTCTTGCGTCATGAAGGCCGCGGGCCATTACAGGCTGGGAGTAAAATTCAGCAATATAAGAAAGGAAGACCTGGAACTCATAGATACTTTCATAAATGCCAAGGAACGCCGCAAAGCCCCTCGCTGGGACATGACAAAGGGAGTGTAGTCATGCCTATAAAGAAAGACGCCTCAGTAGATATCCTTTTGGCTAAAGGTTTCATAACCAAGGAACAGGTAGCTACCGCCAAAGAGGACATGAAGAAGACCGGACTCTCCTTAGAAAAATCCCTCGAAAAACTGGGTTACATCACGGAAAAGGATATAATCAGCACCGTGGCCGAGTCCATGAGGATCCCGTACATAGATCTACAGGATTATCTCATAGACCAGGAAGTCATAAGGTTGATCCCGGAGGACCTTGCCAAGAAACATAAGGTGGTACCCCTCTTCAAGATAGAGGATACGCTGACAGTCGCCATGGTCAACCCGCGCGATATAGTCGCCCTCGACGATATAAGGATAAGGACCAAGATCCCCGCAATAGAGCCCGTCCTCTCCACTCCGAAAGCGATAGAGTTGGCCATCGACCAGTATTACGGAGTATCGGGAGGGATCGGCGACATCATAAAGATAACGGATAAGATGAAGGTCCCGATCATCTCCGCCGAGGACCTCCAGAGCACCGAGACTATCGCCAAGGTGGCGGAAGAAGCGCCCATCATAAAACTGGTGAACCTGATAATGATGCAGGCCATAAAGGACAAGGCGAGCGACATACACATAGAACCGGAAGAGAACCTCGTGAGGATACGGTTCAGGATAGACGGAATACTCCACGAGACATCGACATTGCCCAAGAACCTTCAGAGCGTCATAGCGTCGAGGATAAAGATACTGTCGAAGATGGATATCGCCGAGATGCGCAAGCCTCAGGACGGGCGCATTCCGCTCAAGATGGAGAATAAGTCCTTCGATATCAGGGTATCGTCGTTCCCGACCATTTACGGCGAAAATATCGTCCTGAGGATACTGGATAAGACGAGCGTCATACTGGGCCTGCCCGATCTAGGATTTTCGAGCTCCGACTTGAAAGAATTCGACAAGATCATCAGGTATCCTTACGGGATAATACTCGTAACGGGCCCTACCGGAAGCGGGAAGACGACGACATTATATTCGGCGCTCTCCACCATAAATTCCATGGAGAAGAATATAATCACGGTGGAGGACCCGGTAGAGTACGAACTTCCGCTCATAAGACAGACTCAAGTCAACCCCAAAGCCGGACTGACTTTCGCTACAGGTTTAAGAAGCATATTGAGGCAGGACCCGGATATAGTGATGGTCGGTGAAATAAGGGACAAGGAGACCGCCGACATCGCCATACAGGCCTCTCTCACGGGCCATCTGGTCTTTTCCACTTTACATACGAACGATTCGGCCAGCGCCCTTACGCGCCTCATAGACATGGGCGTCGAACCATTTCTCATATCGAGTTCCGTCATAGGTATCCTTGCGCAGAGGCTGGTCCGTGTCATATGCAAGGACTGCAAGGAAAAATATACGCCAGGCGCGGAAGTCATTAAAGACTTCGGCCTGAAGGAAAATACGTCTTTCTATCGCGGCAAGGGTTGTGAGACCTGTAAGAGTACAGGGTATCAGGGCAGGATAGCGATCTTCGAATTTCTGCGCATGACAGAGGATATCAAAAAGATGGTGGTTGCGAAGGTTTCGGCGGATGAGATAAAAAGAAAGGCCGCTAAGGAAGGGATGAGGACCTTGCGCGCCGACGGACTGGATAAGGCCAGGCGCGGCATAACGACCATCGAAGAGATAATCCGCGTGACGGAGGAGATGTAAAGCATGAATTTTAAATATAAGGTAAGAGATAAATACGGCAAGCTTGTGGCCGGCATAATGACCGGCGATACCAAGGATTCGGTCGCGAAACACCTTTCCGATATGGGCTACGTACCCATCTCCATAGAGGAACTGAAAGAAGCGAAAATAAGGGTCACCAAGAGCCTCGATTTTTTTAAGAAGATAAAGATAAGCGATATCAACCTCTTTACGAGGCAATTATTGACCCTCCAGAGAGCGGGTGTCTCCCTTCTGATGAGCCTCAACACGCTTGAGAAACAGACCAGAGACAGGGTGCTGAAGGATGTATTGAAGAGCATAGCGATAGATGTGGAAGGGGGTTTGAGCCTTTCGGAGGCGATGGCACGGCACCCGAAAATTTTTAATGAATTTTATGTGAACATGATAAAGGCCGGAGAAATTAGCGGTACTTTGGAAGAGATATTGGCGCGCCTTGCCGAATTTGGGGAAAAGGAAGAGGGGATCACATGTAAGATCAAAGCCGCTACCCGCTATCCTTTGATGACTTTAGGCGCCCTATCAATAGCTTTTCTAGTAGTAGTAACTTTTGTCATACCGAAATTTGCCGTGATATTCAGCCAGTTCAAAACAGCTTTACCTTTACCCACCAGGATTCTTTTGGCATTGAATTTTGCCATTCAGCATTATTGGTACATCATAATAGGCGTCGCGATAGCGCTGGCAGTCGTATTCCTGAAATATATCAATACGACAGGCGGCAGGCTTAGATGGGACTGGTTCAAACTGAGGGTCCCTGTATTCGGAAATATCGTGACGATGCTCTCCATGTCGCGTTTTGCCCTGAACATGTCCATATTGATGAGAAGCGGCATACCTATATTACAGGCGCTGGACCTCACTTCCCGCACAGTGGGTAATTCCGTGATCTCGAGGGCCATCGATAACATGGCAGTGGGTGTAAGAGAAGGCAAGGGCCTTTCGGAGCCGATGAGGATAAGCGGCGTATTTTCGCCCATAGTCGTGCAGATGGTCGCCGTAGGAGAGGATACCGGTAAGGCCGATGAATTGCTGATGAACGTCTCTCAATATTATGATGAACAGGCCGATTACACTATAACGAACCTTACGACCCTGATAGAGCCTTTTTTAATAGTCTTTCTGGGGGTCATGGTACTTACCATGGCGCTCGCCATATTTTTGCCGATGTGGAACCTGATAGGGCTCTTCAAACATTAATATAAGGAGGTGGTGGAAGAGATAAATTTTCACATTTGTTTTTAGGTTAAAAAATCAACCGATAATAAAGGGAGGGAGCATGAAGCGAAGAGGTTTTACGTTAATAGAACTTGTCATAGTCATAGTAATACTTGGTATACTGGCTGCGGTAGCCATACCCAAGTTTGTCGATCTTACCGGCGAAGCAAGAAAAGCGGCTTGTAAAGGCGCCCTCGGAGGATTACGCTCCGGTATAGCCATCTGGTATGCCCATAACGCAGCCACAGGTACAGGTACGGCATGGCCTGCGCTGGATAATTTAACAAATACTGCCAATGCCACTCCGGTCATGGCTCAGGGAGTTCCTGCTAATCCATTCGTAACAGGCGCAGCCAGTATATCGGTTGTCACGACAAATGCTAAACCCGGTTCTACCAATGACGGCCAAGCATGGGTTTATGATACTCAAAGTGGCCAAATATGGGCTTCGTATGGCGGAACCAATACGGACGCGTTAGACTGGTAAGGGTAGATAGGAAGAGACGCGAACTATCAGACGTTTTTCTATTTTCATTCTTCTCGGAGGACTTGCACTATTCTATTTCGCGGAGGTCCTTTTCTTTAATGATGTCCTTTCGCTGAGGGATCTTTCGAGATACTTTTATCCTCTGAGGCATTTTACGGCGGATTCCATGAGGAACGGTATTTTCCCCTTGTGGAATCCGTTCATCTTTTCCGGCGTTCCCCATTTCGCGCTTCAGCAGTCCGTTGTCATCTATCCCTTGAGTATAATATATTATATTCTTCCGTTCGCCTGCGCCTTCAATATATTTCTCATAATGCATGTATTCCTGGCCGGGGTCTTCACGTATCTATTGGGAAGGAGATGGGGCCTTAGAGAATCCTCGTCGATCCTGTCGGCAGTCATCCTCATGTTCAGCGGCTACGTAGTCTCCGTCATAAACCTCGCCACTACGTTAAGTTCTATCATCTGGCTTCCGCTCATACTCTATTTTTTTGACAAGGGCCTCACACGGCAGAAGATAAAATATCTATTCATTTCATCTATCTTCCTGGCCGTGATGTTCTTCGGAGGCGAACCGTCCATATTCTATTCCACTTTATGGGTGCTCTTATTCTATTCGCTCTTCTTCCGGTTGGGGAATAAGGATAAGAGTTCAACAAAAGTTTTTATATATTATATCCTGACGGCGGGAGTCGCTATCCTCTTGACCGCCGTCCAACTTCTGCCGTTCCTGGAACTGATGAAATTGACCGACAGGCAGGCCTTCGGAGGGGATTATAAGTACCTGACTTGCTGGTCCCTTCCCTTGAGGGATACGTTCAATTTTTTCATTCCGTTCCTCACGAGGACCGATTTTTCGAAAGAGAGTTACTGGAAAGAGCAGAACTGGCTCATCATCATGTATGTAGGAATATTCACGCTCATTTTGCTTATTTTTGCTTTCATGTTCAGGAAGGACTGGAGGGCAAGGTTTTTGTATTTTACAGGTCTTTTATCTCTATTGGTCTCCTACGGTAATTACACGCCCTTTTATTACCTCATTTATAAAATCATACCCGGTTTTCAGCTCGTAAGATACCCCGTCAGGTTCCTTTATATCACGACTTTTGCGCTTGCCATGCTCTCGGGTGTAGGATTTGAGGCTTATTGCGATGCAAGAAGAAAAAAAGATAAGAGGTTAGATATTTTTTTTAGATGTACCCTTTTTATCTTTTTCCTTTTCTCCATAATATTTTTGGCGCTCACACTTTATAAAAATGATTTTATAGCAATAGCCCGTGATTTTTGCGTCAATCATCTGGATCCGGCCAAAAATGGGGGTGTGCTTTTTGCCTTGATATCAGCGGTCTATAATTTGAAGAGGTTCTTTGGTTTTTTGGTGGCGGGATGGATGCTGCTTTTTCTCGGTAGCAGGATTAAAATGAAAGAAGGGGTCTTGAGTTTCGCTTTCGTAGCTTTGGTAATAGCGGACCTCTTTTCCGCAGCTCCGGTGGGGATGCAGCCCATGCTGTCCAGAGAAGTTATCCACGATACGACTCCCAATGTAGAATATCTTAAAAAAGACAAGGCATATTTTAGATTCTTCGTCTCTCCTAAATTAAGGAAAAATAGTTCCTTTATAGAAGGCAAAACTTACGCCCAAGCTATCCAGAAGACCAAGAATGAACTGGCCGCCGACTGGCCCATGCTGTGGGGGCTTTACGACGCTTACGGTTACGATTCTATAAAGTTAGCGGATTACGCCAAAGTAATGCTGATGGTCGAAACAGCACCCTCTCCCTCAAGCACGAGAATATTGGACATGCTTAACGTGAAATATATAGTGA
>JAQUQN010000029.1:9496-11009 GCA_028716065.1 Candidatus Omnitrophota bacterium | reverse complement strand
ATAGTAAAGATAAGAGTTACTCAAACGCAATAATGGAAAACGAGAGCGTATCGTATTTGGTGGCGTTCACGGCAGGATTATTGACATATCTGTCTCCGTGCCTTCTGCCGTTGATACCGTCGTTCGTATTGTACATAACCGGCATATCGTTCGCGGACCTTAAAGATGCCGGCAAGAGGGGCGAGGTATTAAAGAAGACCGTAGCCCACTCACTTTTATTCATACTCGGCTTTTCTTTAATATTCGTCTTATTGGGGCTGACGGCTACATTTGTAGGAAAGCTGCTATTTCAGTATCAGAAGGCGATAAGGATAGCCGGCGGTGTCCTGATAATCATTTTGGGATTATACCTGACGGGTTTTTTGAAGATAGGTTTTTTCATGAAAGAGAGGCGGCTGAAATTACCCATTAAGAACGCGACTTATCTCGGTTCGTTCCTGGTGGGCGTGACCTTCGCCGCCGCGTGGACGCCGTGTGCCGGGCCGATACTCGGTTCGATCCTTGTATTGGCGGGCGCCAAGGCGAATGTCCGGCACGGAGCCGTCCTTTTGAGCCTATATTCGATCGGCATAGCGATACCTTTCATGATAACGGCCGTTCTGGCGAATTATTTTTTAGAGCATTTTAAAAAGATCGAAAAATATATCAAGGTCATTAATATAGTGGCAGGTATATTTTTGGTCATCATAGGGATATTGCTCGTGACAGGGTACCTGTCGGTAATAGCCCAGAGGATTATGGGAGCGTTTACTAAATAAGGATCCGGGGTCCGGGGTTAGGTGAAAGGAGTAAAGATGAAAAAGATACTCGTTTTATTGTTAGCGGTCGTCTTGTTGGGTGCCTGTGCGCGGGGCAACGCTCTTGAGATCGGTGATACGGCTCCGGAATTTACCCTAAAAGACCTTGAAGGTAAAAATGTAAACCTCGCCGATTTTAAAGGCAGGGTGATCATACTGGATTTCTTCGCGACCTGGTGCCCGCCATGCAAGGAAGAGATACCCGACTTTATCGCTCTTCAGAAGGATTATAAGAATAACGGGTTCGCGATGATAGGCGTGGCGCTTGTCGGCCACAGAGAAGCGAAGGATTTTGCGGATAAGGTCGGAATAAATTATCCGGTCTTAATAGATGATGAGAAGGTCAGTGTCTCTTACGGCCCTATAAGGTCGATCCCCACGACATTTATCATAGGTAAGGATTCGAAGATAGCGAAGATTTACATAGGATACAGGCCTAAAAGTGTCTTTGAGAAAGATATCAAGGAACTCTTAAAATAGATAAGGAGAAAAAGGTGAAGGAAAAAATAGAAGCGGCATTACAGAAGGTAAGGGCTGGACTACAGCAGGACGGCGGTGACATAGAGCTTGTCGGTATCGATGACGGCGTGGTAAAGGTTCGTCTTAAAGGAGCATGCGCCGGTTGCCCGATGAGCCAGGTGACACTGGCCAATTTCGTAGAGACAGAACTCAGGCGTCAGGTGCCTGAGATTAAACGCGTAGAGGCGGTTATATAA
>JAQUQN010000029.1:6271-9396 GCA_028716065.1 Candidatus Omnitrophota bacterium | reverse complement strand
GAAAAGGAAGGGAAGTCCGTGACGGGTTATTGTATCCCGGAAGCGCCCTGCATAGCGGCCAAGGTCAAGCTGGAACTTGCGAAGAACAGGAAGATAATAGAATCTTCCGACGCTATCCTTGTGCTGGCCTGCGGCCTCGGTATCCAGTCCGTCAAAGAGAACTTGAGAGTGGAAAAGCCTATCCACGTTGGGTGCGATACTACGTTCATGGGCGAGATAGACTCGGGAGGGGTATTTTTGGAGAGGTGCTCGGCTTGCGGGGACTGCGTTCTGGAACTGACGGGGCTGATATGCCCGATCACGCGCTGTCCCAAATCGCTCCTCAACGGGCCGTGCGGGGGACAGGATAAAGGTAAGTGCGAAGTCGACAAAGATAACGATTGCGCATGGATATTGATATATAATGAGCTGAAAAAACAGAACAGGCTCCACTTACTGAAGGCGATAAGGCCCCCCAAAGACCATTCGAAAAGCACAAAACCCCGCAAGCTGGTAATTTCTTAGTCGAAAAGGGGTCAGAACCCTTTTTAGGAGATATTTATGAGAAAAGTATATCTGGATAATAACGCCACTACGAGGATGAGGGAAGAGGTGCTCGAAGCGATGCTCCCCTTTTGTAAAGATATTTACGGTAATGCCTCCAGCATTCATCAATTCGGAAGGGCCGCCAGGCGTGCAGTAGACGAAGCCCGGGAAAAGGTCGCCAGCCTTCTTGGGGCCTCAAGCACCGAGGAGATAATATTCACCTCCGGCGGAACGGAGGCGGACAACCTGGCGATAAAAGGTATAGCCGCTGCGCTCAAGTCCAAAGGAGACCACATCATCACATCAGCAATAGAGCACCACGCCGTTCTGAACACATGTAAATTTTTGGAAAAGAACGGTTACAGGGTGACGTATGTCGGAGTTGACAAGGACGGCATCGTGAACTTGGACGAATTGAAAAAGGCGGTTACCGACAAGACGATACTTATAACTATAATATACGCCAATAATGAGGTCGGCACCATAGAGCCTGTCGGGGATATAGCAAAGATCGCTGGAGAGAAAAAAGTCCATTTCCATACTGACGCCGTCCAGGCGGTCGGAAAGATACCGTTTGAGGCTAAAGGCATCAACGTCGACCTCCTTTCCATGTCGGCCCACAAGATCTACGGGCCCAAAGGGGTCGGCGCTTTATACATAAAAAAAGGAGTGAAGATAATGCCTCAGATGCTGGGCGGACATCACGAGATGGGAAAACGCGCCGGGACGGAGAACGTCGCGGGCATAGTGGGCATGGGAAAAGCCGCGGAACTTGCCAGGAAAGAACTTCCGATGGAAGCAAAGAGGCTTGAGGAATTGAGGGATTATCTGTATAAAGGCATCATCTCTAATATCGATCACGTAAGATTGAACGGCCATCCCGAGAAGCGGCTTCCCAATACGCTGAACGTCGGGTTCAAATATTTGGAAGGCGAATCCATAATATTGAATCTCGATATGGAAGGCATCGGCGTCTCTACGGGCTCGGCATGCACTTCGGGCAGCCTTGAGCCATCGCATGTTTTGACCGCGATGGGCGTCGATCCGGCCGAAACACAGGGCTCGATAAGATTTTCTTTGGGCAGGGATAATACGAAGGAGGACATGGATTACGTCATAAAGGTCCTGCCTCCTATAATAAAACGGCTTCGCGACATGTCGCCGTTGTATGAGAAGGGGAAATAGTAGATTTCGTATAGCGTACAGCGTATTGCGTATAGAGTAAAAATATAACGCTGTACGCCGTACGCAGAACGCTGTACAAAAGCGTTGATTGCGAGGAGAAAAATGGAAGGCCAATATTCGGAGAAGGTGATGGAGCATTTCAGGAACCCGCGGAACGTCGGCGAGATACCCGATGCCAACGGTATCGGCAACGTCGGAAATCCGATTTGCGGGGACATAATGCGGCTTTACATAAAGGTGGATGAGAATGAAATAATAACCGACGCGAAATTCAAGACGTTCGGATGCCTTCCGCCGGATATGGAAATCGTATCCGCAGATGGCGGGTGGACAAAGATAGTCGGGGCTTCTAAGGGGATGTCTGTAGTGAATAACAGAGGAGAGGAGACATTTGTAGCGGAAACTTACAAAAGAAATTATTCAGGACCTATGATAGATATTGTGCCATTCGTTTCGCCGTATAATAGTTTTTCCGTGACCTCAAACCATCTCGTGTTGAGCGTCCAGAGATCTATCCTGAAAAAAACTCGGAAATCGAGCTACAAGTGCGATCTGCTTAGAATAAACAAAGAAGAACTTCTTTCGACAAAACCGGACTATGTCGAAGCGAAATATTTAGAGAAGGGAGATTATCTAGTATTTACGGCGAACAAAGAGGCTAAGGATAATCCGATATTTACAAAAGATGTGATGAGACTATTCGGTTATTATCTATCCGAAGGCTATATAATCGCTAAAGGGAACGCCGTAGCGTTCGCGTTTAATAAAAGAGAAAAAAAGACGATAGGAGATATCAAATCTTTACTATCCAGATTGACAGGGAAACAAATCAAAGACAGAACCAGAGACAATGTCTGCGAGGTATATTGTTGCTCAAAGAAGTGGGCCTCTTTCCTGAAATCGCATTGCGGGTCTTTGGCGAGAAAAAAGAGTTTATCTAAAGACGTCATGCTTTTGCCCTATGATAAACAGAAAGAAATGATAAAAACATATCTGATAGGAGACGGTGATTTTTATAGGAGACGGCCGGGGGATAGCTTCACTTACAGAGCAGTTACCACGTCTTCATGCCTTGCCATTCAAATCCAAGAGATGCTTGCCAGAGGCGGTATATTCGCGTCTATAAAAGCTACGGTCAAAAAGGGGCATAAGATAGAAGGGCGGGAGAGCAAACCATCCCGGATGTATATAATCTCTTTTAAACTCGAAAGAGAACATGAGTTTGTTCATAGGGTAAAAGACTATTTCCTCGTCCCAATCGGAGGCGTTAAAAACAGACTATACAATGGAGCGGTATATAATTTACAGGTTCATGATGAGCCCAATTCTTATTTGGTAAAGGGATTCGCTGTCCATAATTGCGGCGCGGCCATAGCCACCTCCAGCATGGTGACGGAACTGGTCAAGGGCAAGAG
>JAQUQN010000029.1:0-6171 GCA_028716065.1 Candidatus Omnitrophota bacterium | reverse complement strand
AAGTTATTTAATGAGGAGGAGTTTAAAAAAGCCAAGTTAGTGATGTTTTACGTCTCATTAAAAGATGAAGTGGATACCTTGCCGATGATAGATGAGGCGTTAAAGATGGGAAAGAGAGTTTGTGTTCCAGTGATCTTGATGGAAGAGAAGAGACTAATAGCGGGTGAAATAAAGGACAGAGTTAACGATCTGGAGAAGCAGCATTTCGGAATCTATCAGCCTAAAAAGGATAGAGTGAAAGAGGTTCCTTTAGAAGATATAGGTTTGGTTGTTGTACCGGGCATCGCCTTTGACAAGAAGAATGTTAGATTGGGCCGAGGCCACGGTTACTACGACAGATTCCTGTGCGGCCTGTCCGATAAGACCAGGACCATCGGTCTTGCCTTCGATTTTCAATTAGTCGACAATCTTCCCCAAGACCCACACGACATTCCCGTCTGGAAAACCATCACAGCGTAGGTTAGAACATAAAAACGAATAGTCGGCTTTCAGCTTTCAGTCGTCAGCTTTCAGCAGCTGACAGCTGACAGCTGATAGCTGAAGACTGAAGGCTATTCTAGGAGGGAAACAGCATGCGTAGCGATAATCTGATCATCTACATAGGGCTTGCGGCGCTCGGCGCGGCCGCATTTTTTGTGCTGGGTTATCTGATAAGGAAATACCAGGCGAAAAGAAAAGTCAAGAACGCGGAAGAGAATGCGAGGAAGACTCTCGAGACCGCCGCCAGCGAGGCGGAGAAGATCCGCCACGCGGCTGAATTGCAGGCGAAGGATCTCCTCCTGAAGATGAGGACGGAGTTTGAGAACGAGTCGAAGGCCAGGCGCCAGGAGCTGACAACGCTCGAGAAGAGGCTGATGCAGAAAGAGGAGAACATAGATAGGAAAGTCGATATCATCGACAGAAAAGACAAGGATATCGAAAGAAGAGAGCATTCGCTTGTAGAGAAAGAGAAGACGATGCATTCTAAGGAGAGGGAGCTGGCGACCCTCATTCAGGAAGAAAAAGAGAAGCTGCAGAAGGTATCCGGCATCACGAGAGATGAGGCAAAACATATTCTTTTGCGCAGGCTTGAGGATGAAGTCAAGCAGGAAGCGGCCATCATGGTAAAGAAGTCCGAAGACGAGGCGCGGGAAAAGGCCGACAAGGAGGCGCGCAAGATAATAGGCCTTGCGATACAGAGATGCGCCGCCGAACATACGGTGGAGACTACCGTCAGCGTCGTCAACCTGCCGAGCGACGAGATGAAGGGCAGGATAATAGGCCGCGAGGGCAGAAATATACGGGCGCTGGAAATAGCGACCGGCATAGACGTCATAATAGACGATACCCCAGAGGCGGTGATACTGTCAGGCTTCGATCCAGTGAAAAGAGAGATCGCCAAGATGGCCCTGGAGCGCCTTATCGAAGACGGAAGGATCCATCCGGGACGTATCGAGGAGGTCGTCGAGAAGGCAAAGAAGGAGATGGAGAATACCATGCGCGAAGAGGGAGAGAAGGCGCTTTTCGACGTGGGGCTACACGGGATCCATCCGGAGATCGTCAAGCTTCTGGGAAGGCTCAGGTACAGGACAAGCTACGGCCAGAACGTCCTTCAGCACTCCAAGGAGGTTGCGCATCTCATGGGTGTCATGGCGAGTGAACTGAAGCTGGATTTTAACCTCGCGAAAAGAATAGGCCTGCTTCATGACATAGGTAAGGCGGTGAGCCATGAGGTCGAAGGGACCCACGCGAAACTCGGTTCCGACCTTGCCAGGAAATTCGGCGAATCCGAAAATATATGCCACGCCATCGAGGCGCATCACCAGGATATAGAGCCCAGAACGCTTCTTGCGGTCCTCGCGCAGGCAGCCGACGCTATCAGCGCGGCGAGGCCCGGCGCGCGCAGGGAGACTTTAGAGACGTACGTGAAGCGCCTGGAGAAGCTGGAGTCGATAGCCGATTCCTTCAAGGGCGTCGAAAAGGCATACGCCATCCAGGCCGGCAGGGAGATCCGTGTCATGGTCCAGCCTGACAAGATAACGGATGCCCAGGCCGCGGTATTGGCACGTGATATCACGAAGAAGATCGAGGAGGGTCTCGAGTATCCGGGCCAGATAAAGGTTACGGTCATACGGGAGACGAGAGCGATAGAGTACGCGAAGTAGGATTTCGATAGGAGCCTTTATGAGAGTGTTATTTATAGGTGATATCGTCGGAGAGCCGGGGAGGCATGCGATAGGCGAACTGCTTCCGAAGATAAAGAAGAGAGAAGGGATCGATTTTACGATAGCCAACGCGGAAAATGTGGCCGGCGGCAGCGGTGTTACGCCTCAACTGGCGGAAGAGATCTTCGACATGGGTGTCGATGCCTTGACTACAGGCGACCATGTATGGAAGAGAAGAGAGATAGTAGATAAACTGAGGTCCGATAACAGGATATTGAGACCCGCCAATTATCCGGCTAATGTGCCGGGGTCGGGTTCGGCTGTCATAAAGTCTAAAAGCGGCGTGGAAGTCGGCATTATCAATATTCTCGGCAGGGTCTTCATGCAGCCGGTAGAGTGCCCTTTCAGGGTGGTCACCGAAGAGATAGACAAGATCAAGAAGAAGACAAGGATCATAGTGGTGGATATCCACGCCGAGGCGACCAGCGAAAAGATCGCTTTAGGCTGGTATCTAGACGGAATAGTGAGCGCCCTCATAGGCACTCACACGCACGTTCAGACCGCGGATGAGAAGATACTCCCGAAAGGGACGGCCTTCATAGCGGATGCCGGGATGACCGGGCCGTTCGATTCGGTGATAGGCAGGAGAAAAGAAGAGATCCTTACCAGATTCATTACTCAGATGCCCGCGAGGTTCGAGGTCGCCGAGGACGACATACAACTCCACGGAGTCATCATAGATGTCGACGAGAAGACAGGCAGGGCCAATTCGATCAAGCGAGTTCAGGAAAAACTGAAAGCTGACGGCTGAAAGCTGAAAACCCAAAAATGAAGAACGGCGAGAAAGAGAAGCACATATATACGGTCGCGGAACTGACGAAATATATCCGCGTGATACTCGAAGACTCCTTTCCGTCCGTCTGGATCGAAGGCGAAATATCGAATTTTGTCCTGCATTCATCAGGCCACATGTACTTTAGCCTCCGCGACGCGAACGCCGTATTGAAATGCGCCATGTTTCGTCGCGCAAATGAAAAGCTGAAGTTCAAGCCCAAAGACGGCATGAAGGTCATATGTTTCGGTTCGGTGAGCGTTTACGAGGCGCGCGGGGATTACCAGCTGATAATCGAAGAGATCGAGCCCAAAGGCATAGGGGCCCTGCAGCTTCAGTTCCAGCAACTGAAAGAGAAACTACTGAAAGAAGGGCTCTTTGACGAGAAACATAAAGTCCGGATACCCTTCCTTCCCACGAGGATCGGTGTCGTCACCAGTCCCACCGGCGCCGCGATAAGGGATATACTGAACATCGCTAGGAGAAGATTCTCGAATGTAGAAATAATAATAAATCCGGTAAAGGTCCAGGGCACAGGCGCCAAAGAAGAGATATCGGCTGCCATAAGACAATTCAATAAATTGAAGAACATAGACGTCATGATAGTGACGCGCGGTGGAGGAAGCCTCGAGGACCTCTGGTCGTTCAACGAAGAGATGGTGGCAAGGGCCATCTTCGATTCGGAGATTCCTGTTATAAGCGCCGTTGGGCATGAGATAGATTATACCATATCCGATTTCGTATCTGATTTCAGGGCCCCGACCCCGTCGGCGGCGGCTGAGCTCGTCATACCGAGAAAAGAGGACCTCACCAATCTTATAAATACATCCACGACGAGGCTGAAGAACGCGCTGAGTTCGAAGATAGGCGTTCTCACGGAACGGCTGGCTACGCTGAAAGACAGCTATGTGATGCGCCAGCCCCTGAACGTGATAATACAGTATGAGCAGTTAATAGATGACCTGCGAAAGGACATGGCGATACGGATAGACCACCTCGTCAAGATGCGAAGAGAAAATTTCAATTTGATCGCTGGAAAATTGGAAACCTTAAGCCCCCTGGCGATACTGAATAGAGGCTACAGCATCACTGCGAAACTTCCAGAAGATATTATAATCAAGGATTCTAAATCGCTGAAAAAAGGAGATGAGGTAGTGACGAAACTGGGGAAAGGCAGGTTCAGGAGCAAGGTTGAGGAGATTGTTGAATAGAAATAAATTGTTTAGCGGAGGAAGATATGGCTGAGATCAAATTTGAAGATGCGTTGAAGAAACTGGAAAGAATAGTCGATGACCTGGAAGGCGGAGGCCTTTCTCTTGATGAAGCGCTCGAGAAATATGAAGAGGGTATCAAGCTTTCGAAGCTATGTGCCAAGAGGCTCGAGCTCGCCAAGAAGAAAGTGGAGATACTGCTGAAGTCGGAAGACGGCTCGGTAGAGCTGAAGCCTTTCGACGAGAAGGCGGCCGAAGAACCCGAGAGGCCGCAGGATACAAAAAAGAAAAAAGGCAAGGAACAGGAACTTTTATAAAACCCCATTATATAAGCAAGATGGAAAGACTGTTGACCCATATAAACGAACCGGCGGATCTGCGCAAGCTAAGCATCATTGAGCTGTCTAAGCTCGCCTCCGAAATAAGAGAAGAGATAATAAATGTCGTTTCGCAAACCGGCGGCCATCTGGCATCGAGCCTCGGCGCTGTCGAACTCGCGATAGCGATACATTACGTTTTCAATACGCCAAAGGACATAATATTATGGGACGTCGGCCATCAGTCATATGCCCACAAGATACTTACAGGAAGATTAAGATCTTTTCCTACCCTGAGGCAGCTGGGAGGCTTGAGCGGTTTTCCCAATAAAGACGAAAGCCCTCGATATGACATGTTCACTTGCGGCCACAGCTCCACATCCATATCGACGGCCTTAGGACTGGTCCTGGCACGAGACCTGAAGAAAGAGAGACATAAGATCGTGGTGGCTATAGGCGACGCTTCGCTCGCCGGCGGCATGGCCTTCGAAGCACTGAACAACGCCGGCCACATGAAGAAAGATATCATAATAATCCTTAATGACAATGAACTCTCTATATCCCACAGCGTGGGCGCCTTGAGCCGTTATCTGAACAGGATAATCACGGCTCCCTCTTATAATAAAATAAGGAAGGATGTCGAGAAGGTCTTGAAGAGGATACCCAGGTTCGGATTCAGGGCCTACCGCGCCGCCCGCAGGCTCGAGGAGGGCCTGAAGAATCTTCTGGTGCCGGGCATGTTGTTCGAGGAGATGGGATTCAGGTACTTCGGTCCTATAGACGGACATAATATCGCTCATCTTGTGAACGTATTGCGTAATACAATGAACCTGGAAGAACCCATATTGATACACGTCGTCACTAAGAAAGGAAAAGGATATAAATTCGCGGAGGAGAACCCGGCCGATTTTCACGGAACCGGGCCCTTTGATATCTCTACCGGAAAAAAGGCGAAATCCCAGGAACATCTCAAGGCTTTCACGGAGGCTTTCGGCGAAAAGATTGTCGATTTGGCGTTGAAAGACCAGCGCATAGTAGCAGTAACCGCCGCCATGATGGATGGAACGGGCCTGAACGAATTTTCCAGGATATTTCCCGAAAGGTTCTTTGATGTCGGCATCTCCGAAGAGCATGCGGTAGGCCTCAGCGCCGGCCTGGCCAGAGGAGGTTTTAAGCCCGTCATAGCCGTCTACTCAACCTTTTTACAGAGGGGATATGACCAGATAATCCATGATGCCTGTTTACAGAACCTGCCTGTTGTATTCTGCCTTGACAGGGCCGGGCTCGTTGGAGAAGACGGAGCGACCCATCACGGAGTGTTCGATATAGCATATCTGCGGCACATACCCAACCTGGTCCTGATGGCGCCTAAAGACCCAGATGAGTTAAAATACATGCTTGAATTTGCCCTTCGCCAGAACGGGCCTGTCGCGATAAGGTATCCCAAGGGCTCATCGCCGAATTTTGGCTCCAAGGACCTGCCGATCCGCTTGGGCAAGTCCCAGGTTTTACGTGATGGCAAGGACGTGGCGATCATCGCTCTTGGCAACATGTGTAAAACAGCCATGGAGACAGCAGAATTATTGAGCAAAAAAAGAGTAGATGCGTGCGTGGTCAATGCCCGTTTCGTGAAACCGATCGACATGGATATATTGGGAAAACTTTCG
>JAQUQN010000028.1 GCA_028716065.1 Candidatus Omnitrophota bacterium | reverse complement strand
TGCACATTATGACCTTATAGAATTTCCAGCCCTCTTTGGTCCATTCGCCTCTTTGGGCCGTGATCTTCGAAACGAGCCTTTCGGAGCCGTCGTGCTGATGGATTATGATATCGCCCAGCGTCTTTGTGGCAGGGTCGTAATTCCTGGCAAATATTATCCTGTTGTCGGAAGCGTAGAGAGCGACATTCTCTATTACCTTCGTCTGCTGGCCTCTATTTTTATTCTTCTCGAGTTCATCGCGGCGTATCATGTTGGCGACTCTCGAACTCGTGGGGATGACTCTGTCGTTTACTATAAAGGTGAACATTCCTATTATGAACCCCAATATGAGCATCGGAGTGAGTATCCTCCACAGGCCTATCCCGCTCGACCGCATGGCCGTTATCTCATTATTTTTATTCAGGTTGCTCAATATATAGATGGTGGAGAGAAGCACTGCCATGGGCGCGACCTGCAGCAGTATGGTCGGCGAATAATATACATAGAAGGCGATGATGGAGAATATGGAGATCTTATATTTGACTATATCGTCTATGAAAGAGAATATGTCGATTATTATAGCCAATATCACGAACATGAAAAGGCACCAGAGGAACGGCCAGAGGAAACCCTTCACCATGTACTTGTCTATTATCTTCACTTTTTATGCACCCCTTGCCAGGACCAGGCATCGCACTTCCCTGGCTCCCGAAGCTAAAAGCGTCCTGGAGCATTCGTTGAGCGTGGCGCCGGTCGTCATCACGTCGTCTATCAATAATACCCTCTTGTCCTTTGCTGCAGAAGCGTCGAGCGCCTCGAAGGCATTCGACAGGTTGCTGAGCCTGCGCAGCTTCGGAAGTTCGCTCTGGTATCCCGTATGCCTTCTCTTGTTCAATAGTTCCACGTACGGGATAGAGAATTCCTCTGACAGTCTATCGGCGAGCAGTTTTGACTGGTTGAACCCCCTTGAGTTCAGCCGCCGCCTTCCCAGGGGAACGGATGTTATCATGTCCAGGCCCCGCAAGGTTTCCCGGTTATCTTTTACGAAATCTATCATAAGTTTGGACAGGATATCCGCAAATGAGAGATTGCTTTTATATTTGAAAGCGTGAAGCAAATCTTTTATCGTGCCTTCATAGAGGCATGCGGCATGAGCGCTTTTGAAATGAAACGCGATATTTTCGCATTGACGGCAGCGCTTTTTTATCTTATCGACCGAACGTCCGCAGGATACGCAGTAGGGTTTGGGGTTAAGGCGTATCTTACTCATGCAGAAACCGCATACGGCAGTTTTTTCCCGTGAATTCATATCCTTTCCGCAGCTTACGCAACGCATCGGAAAGACCATGTTTATCATGCTCCTGCCTAGTGCCGAAATGGCGCGCTTCATACGTGATATGATAACACGTCAAAAAGACCTTTGTCAATTCATCCGATTTTTGTTATATCAACAAAATCATTTAAAAGCACTTTTGGAAATTTTAGGGTCCTGATATAAACCTAAACCAAAGTTACGTTCGCACAAATATGCAAAAATGCTTATAGGGAAAATGTTCCCCTTCACTTACATTCGGGTCGGTCTTTTGCTCAGTCGAAAAACGGGAACCTGCGGAACTCGCCCGCCGGAGGCGGGCTCAGACATCCTCGGTTCTTTTAATATGAAAAAGTTCTTATATATAACCGTTTTTCTCCATCACAAAAGACCTAACATTTTCATTGTGCTCACTATAACTTCGGTTTAGGTTTTATTCTATTCACCACCCTAAAATTTTCCCCCGTTCCCCAAGTAAGATATTTTGTGTCCTCCGGAAGGCGGCAAGACAAGATTTTTTCGCACTTTTTGTTGTAAGGCGGAACTTTTGTGGTAAGCCGGAGCGACTGTATAAAAATGCGATACATTAAGGCGTTCCAGGCAATATCAATCGCATTTTTATCCACAGCGAGTGAGGATGCCTAATCCGAACGAGCGGCAAGCGGAGGCGGCCACAAAAGTAAACGCCTCACTTGGATAAAGTGTGAAAAAATCTTTATGCCGCCTTTAGACGGAAGAACATAAAATATTTTACGCCGATTTTAATATTGACCTCCTATATATAGTTATATAATATATATAGGAATCCTTATATAGAAAGGGGATGATATGCCGAAAAAAGACGTCTTAGCCGAACATCTCTTAACTACGCCCTCCAAAGACAAGTGGGAAAGAATAGGTGTGCGCAAAAGGTCGGGGATCCTGGCGCCGTTATTTTCCGTCTATTCCGAGAAGAGCCTGGGCATAGGCGATTTGGGCGATATAAAACTACTGGTGGACTGGTGCGCAAAGACCGGGAATTCGATACTGCAGTTATTGCCCATGAACGAAGTGGGCCCTACCTTCTGTCCCTATGACGCTTTCAGTTCATTTGCCATAGAGCCCTTATATATATCATTAAGCGACATGAAGGTTTCTAAAAAAGAACGGCTCGAAAAGGAGACCGACCGGATCAGGAGGTCGCTAGCCCGGCGCAAGGGGGTTTATCACGTCGATTATTCGGTCAAGAAGGAGAAGCTGAAGATCTTGCGCGATATATTCGAAGAAGATGAATATCGCGGATCGGAAGAATTCAACAGATTTTCCGAAGAGAACGCGTACTGGCTATATAATTACGCGTTATTCAAAACATTGAAGGAACATCACGGCGGAAGGCCCTGGTATGAGTGGGAGGAGAAATTCAAGGCCCGCGATAGGAATGAGATGGCCTCATTCCGGAATAGCCATGAAAAGGAGATTCAATTTCAGATCTGGGTCCAGTGGCAGCTCTATAGACAGTTCAAGGTTGCGAAGGACTATGCGGGATCGAAGAATGTTCTCTTGAAGGGGGACCTGCCGATACTCATATCGAGAGACAGCGCGGATGTGTGGGCCCATCCGGAGTTCTTCAAACTACAGTTTGCCGCGGGCGCTCCGCCGGACATGTATTGCGCCAAGGGACAACGTTGGGGTATGCCTACCTATGACTGGAACGCTATCTCGGCGGACGGATACAATTATCTGAAGGAGAAGTTGAAATTCGCGGAAAATTTCTATGACATGTTAAGGATCGACCACGTCGTGGGCCTCTTCCGTATCTGGAGCATACCATATAATGAGCCGATGGAAAATAAAGGCCTTAACGGATTTTTTGATCCGGGCGATGAAAGTCTGTGGGAAACGCACGGCGCAAATATTTTATCCATCATCCTTTCCGGTACTGAGATGCTTCTCTGTGCCGAGGATCTCGGTGTGGTACCCGCCGCATGCCCGAAGGTTCTCTATGACTTTGGTGTTCCGGGCAATGACGTCCAGAGATGGGTGAAGGACTGGAACGTGAAGCACGATTTTCTCGACCCGAAAGATTACCGCTTCCTTTCGGTCGCGGTCCTGTCGACCCATGATACTACGAACTGGGCGGCATGGTGGGAGGACGAGGCCGGAACGATCGACGAGGCCCTATTCATAAGAAAGTGTTCGGAGCGGGGGATAGATCACAAGAAGGCGAAGGCCAGGCTATTTGACAGGGCCCTTTCGAAGCACGGGAGGCTCAGATGGTCAAGGGCCGTATCTTCAAAGGAGGTATTGGCTTCTATCCTGGGCAAGCCGCAGAATGACGTGATGGATTTCATAGATATGTATGAGAATAGTTTCGGCGAAAAGGAGAAGCTCTGGAAGATTCTGAAGTTAAAAGGAAATTTTAGAGAGAAGTGCGACAAGGATATCATGTCCTCCGCGATGAAGATGACCCTTGAGGCGCGGTCCATATTCTGCGTGAACCTGATATTCGACTGGCTCATGTTTTCCGATCTCATAAAGGGAGACCCTTACGATTACAGGGTCAATACGCCGGGCACCGTGAGCGGAAATAACTGGTCGCTGACCGTTCCGCTTTCCCTTGAGAAACTTTTGGAAGATAAGATATGCCGCAGGATAAAGGATATGGTGGCCTCTTCCGGCAGGATATAGATGATAGAGAAACTCAAATTCGGCCATATAGCGCGCGCATTACGCTACAGGAATTACCGGTTATTTTTTCTGGGCCAGGGCGTATCGCTGGTGGGCACGTGGATGCAGCAGATAGCGCTGGTGTGGCTCGTCTATCGTCTCACGAAGTCGGCATTCATGCTGGGCGCGGTCGGGTTCATAAGCCAGATACCCGCCTTTTTTCTGATGCCCTTAGCAGGCGTCATGGTAGACAGATGGAGCCGCCACCGCATAATGATCTGGACCCAGGTCGTCGCGATGGTCCAGGCATTCATCCTGACATTTCTTGTAATTACGGGCAGAATAGAGATCTGGCACGTGATAGCGCTGGCATTATTTCTTGGGCTGATAAACTCCTTTGACGCGCCGGCACGGCAGGCCTTTGTCTTTGAACTTATAGAGAAGAAAGATGACCTCGGCAACGCCATTGCGCTGAATTCCATAATATTCAACAGCGCCCGGCTGATAGGGCCTTTCATCGCCGGCATACTCATAGCCGCGGTGGGCGAGGGGGCATGTTTTTTTATTAACGCCTTAAGTTATTTAGCTGTCCTACTGGCCTTATTGGCCATGAAGATCGAGAAGAATAAGGCGCATAGGCGTAATAAACACGTCCTGAGGGATCTCAAGGACTGATTCGATTATGTCATGGGGGTCGGTCCGATAAAAGCGATCCTCTCGCTTCTGGTCCTGGTCAGTATAATGGGAATGCCGTATGTTGTCCTGATGCCCATATTCGCGACACAGGTCCTGAAGGGCGACGCCCGCACATTTGGTTTTCTGATGGCGGCCTCCGGCATAGGGGCTCTTGCCGGAGCGGTCTACCTGGCGTCTAAGAAGACCATCAGGGGCCTTTGCAGGCACATAGCGATGGCATCGGCGATCTTTGGCCTGGCACTCATCATCTTCGCGTTGTCTAAAAGTATAGCGCTTTCGCTAGTGGTGATACCTTTTGTCGGTTTTGGAATGATCGTCCATGCGGCTTCCAGCAACACGGTCCTGCAGACGATAGTCGATGATAATAAACGCGGCCGTGTCATGAGCTTTTACGCCATGTCGTTCATCGGGATGCTGCCTTTCGGGAGCCTCCTGGCCGGCATATTGGCCGCTAAGATAGGAGCGCAGAATACCCTGATGATAGGAGGGATCTCCTGTGTGCTGGGTTCGGCGGCATTCGCCAGAAATCTTCCATTATTAAGAAAGGCCATAAGGCCTATATACATGAAGATGGGCATCATACCGGAAGTCAGGAGCGCGGTTGAGGCGGCGACGGAACTGGCCATGCCGCCTGAGGATTAAAAAGAATAGAGGTCTTGAATGGCTAGGAAACGTCAGACATGGGGGACTCGCCTCGGGATAATAATGGCCGTGGCCGGCAGCGCCATAGGCCTGGGTAATTTCCTGAGGTTCCCGGTCCAGGCCGCTTCCAACGGCGGCGGCGCCTTCATGATACCCTACTTCATATCGCTCTTTCTCCTGGGCATACCCTTGATGTGGATCGAATGGACGCTGGGCAGGTTCGGAGGCGGTTTTGAGCACGGGACGGCGCCCGGCATATTTCACACGATGTGGCAAAAGAACCGTTTCATAAAATATTTCGGCGTGATAGGTATCTTCGGACCATTCATAATATTCATATATTATTCCTATATAGAGTCGTGGACGCTTGCCTACAGTTTTTTTGCCCTTACGGGTAAGTACGCGCCAGCGACCACGGAGGGGGCGATGCAATCGTTCCTGAGAGGCTTTCAGGGCCTTGAATCGAACAGTTTCTTTTCCGTGCCTCTTCCCGCGTATCCTTTTTTCCTGATAACTTTCTTCGCGAACATGGCCGTCATATACTACGGCATAAGGGGCGGCATAGAAAAGTTATGCAAGATAGCGATGCCGCTTATCTTCATATGCGGAATAATACTCATGATAAGGGTCCTGACGCTGGGCGCGCCGGATCCAGCGAAACCGTCATGGAACCTCATAAACGGCCTTGGATTTTTGTGGAACCCCGATTTCAGCGCCCTCAAAAGCGCGAAGGTATGGCTGGCCGCCGCCGGCCAGATATTCTTCACGCTCAGTGTGGGTATAGGCGTCATACTGACCTACGCCAGTTATCTTTCAAAAGGCGATGATGTCGTCCTGTCCGGCCTTTCAGCTGTCGGCACGAATGAGATGACCGAGGTGGTTCTGGGAGGCAGCATAATAATTCCGGCGGCTTTCATATTCTTCGGTCCCGGCCAGATAGAGGCGGTGGCAAAGAGCGGAGCCTTTAACCTCGGTTTCGTTACCATGCCTTTGATATTCAGCAAGATGATATGGGGGGTCTTCTTCGGGTGCCTGTGGTTCCTCTTACTGTTTCTGGCCGGCATAACTTCTTCCGTATCCCTGGCGCAGCCCACTATAGCCTTCCTGGAAGACGAGTTCGATATAACAAGAAAGAGGGCCGTGACCATTTTCGGAATCATCAGCTTCATGCTCTGCCAGCCGGCTATATTTTTCTTAGGGAAAGGCGTGGTGAACGAACTGGATTTCTGGGGAGGTACGTTCTGCCTGGTCCTGTTCGCCACCATAGAGACGATCCTCTTCGTGTGGGTTTTCGGAATGGAGAAGGCCTGGAAGGAGATACATCACGGCGCCGACATGGAAATACCCGTGTTTTACAAATTTGTCATAAAGTATATAACGCCGCTTTTTCTCTTCTTGATACTGGGTTTCTGGTTTTATCAGGAAGGCGTTCCAACTATACTGATGAAGAATGTGGCCGAGGCCGATAGGCCTTTTGTTCTCGCCACGAGAGTTTTCCTGCTCATGATATTCATGGCTTTGGCCGTCATGGTCAAGATAGCATGGAGCAGGAAAAGAAAGAGGAGGAAGACATGAGGCCCTCCGGCTGGATATTTCTGACGCTTTCATGGGGTTTTATCTTTAGTCTCGTCGCATTCTGTTTCTGGCAGATATTTACGAAAAAGAGAGTGGATTGAAAATTTTTCGGCTGTGGTAAGGTTCCCCTCTCGGCCGAGTGCCTCGCCGGAACGCGCAATTTTCCCCGGCGAGGAAAATTGCGCTCGGAAAAATCGCTCGCTCTTTTTTGCATATAAGGTATAAAGGTATATAGGAGGCAAAAAAACCGTGCCCGCTCGCAATTTTTACGTCCTGCTCGGCACGTCGGCCTCGGGGGTCCCCTTTACATAGCAGAGCCGAAAAATTTGCCAAAAATGCGCTGGATACAAATATTTATGGAATTTTTGAAGAGAGATTAAAAAATTTTCATATGAAAGGCGGATAATATGGTCGAATCTATAGGTAGTATTATAGCCATTTTGAGTTTTATATATGCGATATATGAAAATAGAAAAAATAGAAAATTAATTAATTACAATCGCGAACAGGCATGGGAAATTTATCGTCAGTCTTCAAATGTATTGGCTTTTTATCAAATATTACAAGATTTTAAACTAGACGGAAAAGAAGTTATAAGAAATATCGCCGCCGGGGAAAGGGCCGCTCTCGAGCTTGTTCTTAGTTCTATTCGTATGATAAAACAGTTTGAAAAGAAGTTTGATGCTGCTAAGATTGAAGAGTGGCATAAAGAAGGAAGACTGGTCAATGAAACTCATATTAAGGCATTTAAGAATTATGTTTAAGTGGCATCAGATTAAAACCTAAACCGAAGTTATAGTGAGCACAATGAAAATGTTAGGTCTTTTGTGAAGAAGAAAAACGGTTATATTTAACAACCTTTTGATAATAAAAGAACCGAGGATGCCTGAGGCCCCTTCCACGGGGCCGAGTTCCGCAGGTTCCCGTTTTTCGACTGAGCAAAAGACCGACCCGAACCGAAGGTGAGGGGAACATTTTCCCTGTAAGCTCTTTAGCATACTTGTGCGAACATAACGAGGTTTAGGTTTATCTACAGAGCAACCGAAAATTTGAGCATATGAATAAGACCGATATAAAAAGTTTATCAAAATCGGAACTGGAGACAGTCCTGGAGGCGATGGGTGAGGCGCGATACAGGGCCGCTCAGATATGGAGATGGCTCTTCAAGGTTGGCGTTAAATCTTTCGACGGGATGAGCGATATTCCTTCTCCCTTGCGAGAGACCCTCAAGAAGAGATTTCACATAACGCATCCGGCGCTTCTAGACTCTAAATCCTCGAAAGACGGCACGACAAAATATCTTTTTAAATTGGAGGACGCCAACACCATCGAAACGGTATTCCTGCCGGAAGGCCGCCGCAATACGATATGCCTTTCGTCGCAGGTTGGGTGTAAATTCGGATGCGTCTTTTGCGCAAGTTCCGCATTCGGTTTCGTACGCAATCTAAAGGTTTCCGAGATACTGGATGAAGTGCTTTATATAAAATCGCGGAAGAGCGCTTTACCCATAACCAATCTTGTATTCATGGGAATAGGCGAGCCGTTGGATAATTACGATAATCTCATCGGCGCCATCAGGGTATTCAATGATAAGGCCGGTTTCAACATGGGCGCCAGGAAGATCACAATATCGACATGCGGGCTGTTGCCCGGGATAGAGCGCCTCAAGGAAGAAGGCCTTCAGGTGGAATTATCGATATCGCTGCATTCGGCGGATGACGTGATAAGGTCCAGGTTAGTGCCTATAAATAAAAGGTATCCGCTTAAGAGTCTGATGGAGGCGTGCCGGTCTTACACGGAAGCGACCAAAAGGATCATCACCTTCGAATATGTTCTCATTAAAGACGTGAACTCTTCGAAGGCAGACGCGTTGAAACTGGCGGGCCTTTTAAAAGGCATGAAGTGCAAGGTAAATACGATATCATACAACCAGATAAAGGCGAAAGGTTACGAGGGCCCGTCCAAAAAGGAGATAGAGGTTTTTGTCAAAACCTTAAAAGACAACGGCATAAATATCACGCATAGAAAATCCAAGGGAGAGGGGATAGACGCGGGCTGCGGGCAGTTGAGAATAGGATATAACCATGTATGAAAGCGACAAGATAAAAAGAGCCATAGCGTTTTATTTTTCCGTGGCATTATTCATAATTTTATTGCCGATAGTCCTGTCGTATTCGCTGGGATATAAGATAGACTATGGCAAATTGCGCATATATAAGACAGGCATAATATCCATCAAGACAAATCCCGCAGGCGCGAACATCTACGTGAACGGCCGCGCATTCAAGGACCTCAGCCCCTCAAGGATAGAAGAGTTGAAGCCCGGTTCATACAATATCGAGGTAAAAAAAGACGGTTTTTATCCCTGGCAGAAGGAGCTGTCTGTCAAGCCCAACATGGTAACCCAGGCGGAGGATATAGTCCTCTTTCCCGTGGCAAAGGATATCAAGAGGATTGGCGAATGCGAGACGGTGGACTTTTTTATAAGCGACAGGAACGATATCTTCTACATGACAAAAGAGGGGCTCTTTAAATCGAACATGGACGGGGACAATTTCAGGAAGATATCCGCCTATTCCGAATGGCCGGATGACATAATTGATAAGAAGGTATCCCTCGACGGCCGGAAGATATTGTTCTTCGACAAGTATCATATATGGATAGCCCATTTGAACGTGGAAGATAATACGGCGAAGGCCATTGGAAATATAAGGATAGAGAAATTACTGGATAGCATAAGTCAGATATCAGATGTATTCTGGTATTCCGATTCAAGGCACATCATCTTTGTGACGGATAAGGATATAAACGCGGCCGAGCTGAGCGGTGGGGCATTATCGAGGAATGTCGTGACGTTGTACAGGTTCGTCAGGAATCCCAGCACGATATATTATGATGACGCGAACGATTCCTTATATTTTATAGATTTCGGCTCCGAATCCGGTCCGCAGCAGACTTCCGGCTCAAAGAATGGAACATATATCTACAGGCTTGATTTAAGACAGAGATTCCTTGATAATTTTATTCAGAGGTTCATGAAAGGTTTCGATACGGGAAATGAAAAACGATAAGTTCTACAGGCGCATGTTCGAGATCATGCCAGGCCTCATGACGTGGACTACGCTCATAGGGCTTTCCGTCCTGGCCATCGTAAAGCCCATATGGGTGGCCATATTCATAATCGTATTCGATCTTTATTGGGCGACAAGGGTCGGATATCTCACGACGCTCATGGTGATAGCCTACAGGAGGTTGGGAAAGGAAAAGGGAGTGAACTGGCTTCACAGGTGTGAACGGTTGGGCAAGAGACATTCCCTGGAGTGCAAAGACCTTTATCATGCGGTGATATTTCCTATATATAAGGAAGGGCTTGATGTCCTGGCGCCTTCGGTAGAGGCCCTGATAGCTTCGAACTATCCCAGGGAGAAGATGATAGTCGTCCTTACCGCGGAGGAGCGTGCCGGAGAAGAGGTCTGGGAAAATATCAATTTTCTCAAGAATAAATATGAAAAGAGTTTTTACGCCTTTTTGATCACCAGGCATCCCGATAATATTCCAGGTGAGGCGAGAACTAAGGGAGCGAATGCCACGTGGGCCGCTAAGATGTTAAAAGAATTCGTAGATTCCAAGAAGATAGCTTACGAGCATACAATAGTCTCCTGTTTTGACGCCGATACCTGCGCGGAGAGGGAATATTTCGGCTGCCTTGCCTATCACTATATCACGAACCCCAAGAGAACCAGGGCCAGTTATCAGCCGATTCCCGTATACCACAATAATATCTGGCACGCGCGCTCGATAGCGCGCATAATCGAACTTGGCTCCAGCTTCATGCAGATGATAGAGTCCATGAGGCTAGAAAAATTCGTGACCTTCTCCAGCCACAGCATGAGTTTTAAAGCGCTGGTAGAGGTCGGATACTGGCCCGTCGACATGATCTCGGACGATTCGGCGATATACTGGAAATGCTTTCTGCATTATAACGGCGATTATTCGGTCATGCCCATGTACGTCACGGTGTCGATGGACGTTGCCACGGCAAAGAAGATAATCCCAACGATAGTGAAACAGTACCAGCAGAAGAGGAGGTGGGCGTGGGGTGTCGAGAATTTTCCGTTCGTCATGATGGGATTCATGAAGAATAACAAGATACCTTTAAGGCGAAAGATACGCCGCGGCTTTCATCTTCTTGAAAGCCATTACACCTGGGCGGTCTGGGCGATAATAGTTACGTTCATTGCGCCGCTGCCCATTATTCTCGGCGGCGGCATCTTCAGGCAGACGGCGATAGGTTATAATCTTCCGAGCATGTCGGCCGCCGTCATAAGGGTAACGGCAGTCACGCTCTTCATAAGCATGTTCATCAGTTTGAGGTTATTACCGCCGAGACCCAAGGACGTGAAGCCTCACAGGAATATCCTCATGTTCACGCAGTGGCTGATGGTGCCGTTCGCGGCTGCGACACTGGGCTCGACACCGGCGATAGACGCCCAGACGCGGCTCATGTTGGGCAAGTACATGCATTTCCA
>JAQUQN010000027.1 GCA_028716065.1 Candidatus Omnitrophota bacterium | reverse complement strand
TTTTTCACTATCTATTATCCTATACTATATGTTAAAAACTGACTTTTTTTACGTTTTACACTTATAGTGTATCATAATATATATACTTTGTCAATATAGCAAATCCAACTATTTTGTAGTTTAACGTGCGCACAAAGCTAACTTTGTCAATGACTTACAATTCTAAAATTCGCCATACATTTTTATTGAGTTTACCAGCGCTTGACAGGCGTGGAAATTAGACATTTCTAATATTCACGTTTAAATCCTTACATCGCTATCGAAACCTGTTTCGCTGCATTGATAAAATCTCTGAGATCCTTATTGATGTTCTCCTTCGTGATGATTATATATCTCATGATGCTGCCCAATATCCTCCTTAACCCTTCGAGATATGAGCCGATAGATTCTGCCGCCACACCGAATGCGGTCAGGATTATCTTCTTGACTGCCTGATTGGCCAACACGACATAGACCGTATGCTGGTTGATCTGGCTTATGACCGCGCGGTCGACGAGCGAGAAGTTGAAGGACATCTCTCTATTATCTTTAAGGTGATTTTCTATCGCCTTTCTGTTCTCGTCGGAATCGGCCAGGGCTATGGCGATATTACCATTGGTCTTTATGTCAAGATCTCCCATTGTCTTACTTACGGCTGCCAGAACCGTAGCCGTAGAAGCATCGTTTTCCGCCTCTATGAAGGTGATATTTCCTGTCACGTTTTCAGGCAGTGTCTTTATAATATTTTCTTTACCGGCCGTATCCACGACCACGCATATATTTATCACATCGCCCGCTTTCTCGACGGCGTTTTTGAGCTCATTCATGTCAATTTTAAGGCCTGAGCCTTCTCTGGCGTCGATCACGGTGGCGTATTTACCAGTAAGGACTCCTGCCTGTTTGAGCAGGCTGCAGAGTCCGTAGATGCTGTTCGGGTCATCCGTAGCGAGATTCTTTATGGACTCTGCGATCTTTCTATCGGTCACTCTCCCGACGAGTATCTCGGCCACGCCTTTAGGTGTAACACCGGCGAATGACTGTACCTTGTCTAAGAATGTTCCGGCCTTAGGCCTCAACGCCATTATCTGGCCTATCGCGGCCTCATCCAACCTCTCAAGTCCGGCAGCGAGATCGCCTTCGGTCAGCGCCTTCAGGAGCTCGGCTTCCGAGATCTCGAAACCCTTGACCGGCTCGAACTCTTTTGTTTGCCTGTTATAGTTATATAACCTGAACAGTCCGTTCGCGTGCTCCAGTTTGCTGAGCGTGAAGACCTTGCTGCCGTCTTCGCGTGTCGTCAACTGCCATATATGTTCGGGTAGGTCCTTAGAACCTGTGATATGTTCCTCTATCATCATGGCCACCATATCGCCGTATAACTGCTCTCTTGACTCTATCTTGCCCAGGTGCAGATGCCCTTTCTGCGTTATCGCGTCGCCTGCCGCTACCTTCTTGGTACATGTTCTCTTATATAGGACAGGCTCTGTGCCTTCCATCCTTACTTCGAAGGCCGCGGTATGGTTCAATCTCACTGTTCCGTCGGAGAGTTGTATATAAGATGCCTCGTAAGCCCCGTAAGATTCGCTGATTACGGCTTCTTTTATCTTCTCCAACGTCTCCGGCGTAATGTCTTTTGCATTCTCTTTCATGTTATCGAGGGCTTCCTCTAAGTTTGCTCCCGCGTAATCGATACCGTTATAATTCACTACTACGGATAGCCCTTCCCTACCTTCATCCTCCACGGCCATAGATATACCTAACCTGGCGCCGTCCGATAACTCGAATCCTACCTGGTCGATTATCGACGTCGCTGCTACTAACTTGGCCTGGAGCGCCGACGTCATAGTAGGAGCAAACGGCCCTATCATCGAAGGAACTGGCGCTCTCTCGACGCCGACTGGAGGCGGTAACAACTTCGGAGCTTTAAGCTCAGGCTTTTCTTCAAATGGTTCTGTTTCTTTAATAGCAGGCGGGGTCTTTTTAGAAACGAACATTGATAGTATATCCTCGGCAATCTTACTTCTGTTCTTCCATGCCAGGAAGCCCACCAATACAAACTGAGCGGTAATATTATGTGATTCCGATGGCAGGGATAGTATGGCATAGACGGCTGCGATAGATAACATGAATATGCCAACCTGTGAGGCCATGCGTTCAACCGGTGTCTGCCCGAGCCTGCCGGTGCCGGATAATACCGATGCTATAACACTTCTGAGATCCATTATCCTCTGTCTTAATGTAGGTTTCGGAGTCTTTACCGAACCTAATGCCTCATCTATCTTATCTATATACTGCTGTCTCAATGGGATCCCTTTAGGTGCTTTAGCTCGTAACTCTTTTAATTCGGCCGTGGGCTCCTTCACTGATAATGGTATATCTTTATCGATCTCCTCCATCGATTTGATGAAATAGAATTTATCGAGAGTCCGGACCGTCTTTTCGGTCCAATCTTTCATTTTACCTATCTGATTGTTCATTATAGAAATCACTTTATCAGCGATTCTTGCTCTTATATCTTGCGCCTGGGCTGTATATGGCCTAATGAGGGATAGCGCCCTCCTATATATGCTATCAGCCTTAGCCAATTCTCCTTCGTTAAATAGGTTATCTCCTTCTCTCTCTCGGGCAGATAACAAGACTTCGTTGACGGTCTTCAGCTGTTCGCCATTTAAAAGCGCTTTCTCTGACATAATAGAGGCCTGTTCTTCTTTGGAGAGGCTGGCAAATTTTGTCATGAATTCTTTTTTTGACAAGCCATATCTTTCATTCAGAGGTTTTGCCATTCTTTCAGCCGCAGCAGAGAGGGATTCCAACTCATCCAATAAAGTGGCATTCGTTCCCTCAAATGTATCCCGCGCGGCAATGGTCGTCTTGAGCCATTGTATAAGCGTAGAATTATCTATATACCCTGACTCCATCAGAGCTGTCACAAATCCCTTATTGGAACCTCCGACTGCAAGATATTCACCGTTTATGAACAGTGTCCGCGGCACGATCTTGTTCAAAATATAATCCGCCACATTACTATCCGTCGAGGTCTCGATATAGCTGATGAGTCTATTATAATATTTACGCATATCATCGGAATCTCTCGTGGCATGGTCTGTGAAGGTCTCCTCAGCATTGCTGGCCGTCTCGCTAATAAGTCTATCAGTCACTCTTACGCCTAATGTGTAATCTTCTTCCTGTCCTTTATCCTTTGTCTTTTTGAGATAATCATTCATTACATCAGGAACGGACATATCTTTTTTTGCAAAGATGAGGTCAAAAAATATCTGTAATTCATCATGGTTGACTTTATCTCTGCCCATAAAATCCATAAACGTTGCTAGATCGTCTGGCCTCACGCCGCCCGGGTTGGCGGTGCCATCTTCTAAAGTACCTTCTTTATTTATTGACTTCTCGCGTACCACATCGCCCACTTGCTCGCTTCTTCGTTCGAATATAACCCGTGCTATTCTGTTCGTCTCTCTTTCCTGGTCGGTAATAGATATGTTATTCTTTACTTTATAATCAGCTATCTCTATGGCTAAAGCGGCGAAGGTGGTCTTATCTTTTACATCAGCGGAACTACGCACTATACCTTTCCCATCCTTCTCTCTATCGCCGTAGAACCTTCCCGTTGTGGCCCTCAGGACCTGTCCTACGGTAGCGAGATTGCCCAATGCGCCTATCGCATTTCTGCCTTGTGTCATAAAAACAGAGGTATCACTGCGGTTAAACACTTTATCTTCGCCGGTGGCAAGATATAACAATATATTATTTTCGTCCGCGTCCAGCGTTCCGGTATTTGCTTTGTAGACATCATATCTCAATTC
The DNA here is from genome assembly GCA_028716065.1 of Candidatus Omnitrophota bacterium. GTDB lineage: Bacteria > Omnitrophota > Gorgyraeia > 2-01-FULL-45-10 > 2-01-FULL-45-10 > JAQUQN01. The sequence goes on along the minus strand of JAQUQN010000027.1, from coordinate 7,975 downwards.
GGGTATGTTACCTTTCGATATATCTTCCAGTCTGGATTTTGCCATGCCCACCTTTATAAGGCTGGGTAGATTGTTGAAAGTATTTAAAGCATTGAGTTGTGTGCTCAGGTTGGATCTCTGAGCGGCGAGATTCTCTCTATAAGAACGGATCTCGTCGGGGCTTCTTGCCTTGGCCTCTATGGGCCTGGCTGTTTCGACGACAGCAGGGACTTCTTCCCTTATTCTGCCTGTAGCTTCTATGGTAGGTATTCTTGCAAGTTTCGCATCTATGATATTTATCTGTTCCGTAATGTTATCAATTCTAGCGGTTATGGCTCTGGCTCTATCGCTATTCGACATCTGGTTAATCATGGCCTCCGTCTGGCGCGGAGCTATTGCAGGATTTAGTTGCATGAATATCTGCTCGCGAAGTTTCACGTCGCCTGCCGTTGGATTCTCGCCTCCCGTCCTTGCTTTGACAGCCTCATATGTAATGTTCTCTCCCAGATCCTTTATGGCCTTGGACGCCTGTGCGACATACGGTGACTCAAATGTCTGCTCGACAGGTGTAAATAAATTATTCAACCATCTCATTCTGCCCTCAGGCGATACCACATATCCTTTTGTCGCCATCATCCTGGCTGTCCATATATTTACACCGGCGTATATGGCAGCCGCTAAAGCCAGTATTTTCTTTGGAATTTCTACACCAAAGGCGCCGAGACCGAATACAGCGCTCTGTGCCGCGGCCTTTAGAAATGCTTTGGGTACTTGCGTGACAAGCGTGCTGCTGGCCTTGCGCAGACCGCCTATATTCCTAGATTCCGCAGTCTCCACCAAAGCGGTCAATAACTCTTTGGAGACGGCAAGCGTAATACCGATTACGGGCGCCAGGATAAGGCTTGCTGCCACGCCTATATTCATGGCGGCAGCGCCCATCTTGCCTGCCGGTGTACGACCTGTAATAAAATTATAAGCAAGGGTTCCTGCTCTTTCATTGAACCCCGCAGTGGATGCGGCAAGCAGAGGCGCGTCGGTCTTTGACTTTTCAAGGGTTATTATAGCGGCCAGGTCTTTTTCAGGAGTCCTGTCCTGTGCACTTACTATCTTATACAGGTCAGCCATCGAAACCCTGTTGGATACCGAAGGATTTCTCTCTTTCATGACTGCAGCTATATTAACCATCTCACCTACATTGTCTTGTGTCATATCAGCCGACACAAATAATCTGAGCGCGGCAATGGAAATCGGAACCTTGGATATGCCCGATATTGCCGTCATCGACGCCCTTATGCTCTCGAGACTATCCTCTGCGGATTTATATCTCGACTTATATACATTGGTTCTCCATGAATCCTTTCCATAAGCCGACTCTGCGGTCTGATATTCCGACTTTGCCTTTTCTGCTTTAGCGGAAGCGCTTATCACCTTGTCCAGATTTTTCATGAATGGGTTAGCAGCGAAAGTCCAGGATATCTTATTCAGCAATGTCGTATATGCGCGAGATAATATATTTCCCTGAGGCACAACCTCTGCCTTGTAGGAATCGACCAACATCTTGGTGGGGTTGGTACTCGTAATGACTTCTGTAAATTTGGCTTCGGATATAGACGGCAAGGCTACGCCATTGTCGCGTGCCACAGTATATACCGTTCCTATCTGTTCTATCCTGCCTACCAATTCATCTATTGGCACGGCCCCGTTATTAAATGCACTTCCGTACAATAGTTCGTATACCTTGCCCGCCGAGATAAGGTTCGTGTTCATATCTAATGAAGCATTCGGGTCCTGGAATTGAGTGCGTAAGGTACTTTGTATATCTTGTACATCCTGCCTGGTTTTGGCATCCACCACGTCAATGGCGCTTAATCCGGCTATCAGAGAATCCCTGCTCTCCGCTACGCCAAGTGTCTTGCCGAGCTGGACCAATGCCATAAATTCCGCTGCTCCTGCGGAAGTGAGTATCTGGCCATCGCTTATAGTCCCGTGAATGGGATCAATGACATTAACATCCCCGACAAATATATTATCATCGCCTCTTGTGCCACGCATGGTCTGCATTACCGCATCGGCCTGTGGTGTTGTAAGGCCCATGGTGGCCTTCATGGCCCCCAGTGTAACTGGCATCGAGAAAGTCTTCTCCAAAGACAATGTCTTATCGGCGGAAGCGGTTTTCTTATTCGCCACATCCATCAATTCGGCTACATTCTTCTGTGAAATATTGGATTTGGACAGGAAAGTATGGGTGCGCTGGACATCTATCTCCCTACCCATGGTCTTCTGTATATTCTCGAGAACGCGACCCAATTTCTGCATATTCTCGTTAGCAGGCATTCGGGCAAGGTCCGTGCCTGCCGCGCCTGTGGCGCATTTGCTTTCTAAGAAACTTCTCTCGCTGCCTTTCAGTTCCGCGTCGAGCGTGTTGACGACCTGTATGAACAGACCTCCGTGCGCACGTTCTTTGGATGGGTCATTGATTCTTCCGGCGGCCTGGCGCAAGTTATCATAATTGGTAAGCCCCAGGAATATGACATCCGCTTTTTTCGTGGGATTCCCCTGCACGTCAAACTGTTCGCCCTTGACTCCGAATATGTTACTTCCTGCAGACAAGCCCTGTATGAATATGAGCGAAGTCCTGCCTTCATTAAAGAGCGCCTTGGCTACATCTACCGCTGTTTCGAAATCTACGTACTTAGCGCCATTTTCTCCGTACTTTGCCTTAACTATATCGTGCGTGCGGGCGTATTCAGGCAGATAACAGGTATTACCTCGTCCCCTGAGAAGTAGATATATATCGACATCCTTGCCGGCGTATCTGGAAGTGGCCTCGGCAAAGGCGGAACGCAATTCAGATTCGCTTCTGCTCGTCACTGCCTGCGCTATTACGTCTATCTTTTTACTCATCAATCTGCTGTCGATGATGCGGAATACCATGTCCTTTACGCCTCTTTCGCCTCTGGCCAGCAAGAAACGCGCTGTGTTAAAATCAAGCGGCCTCGATTCCGTAATCTCCGCCACTATTTCGTTGCCCGTAACCGTCAGGTTCTTCTTGCATCCCTCAGGTGTAGCCGTACCTCCGGTTATGCGGTTCATCCTAACTTTATTCATCCATTCGGCCGTGCTGACGTTAAAGTTAGACCTCTGTATCAAGACATCGGCCACTTTCTCAACGCCAAAACCGTGTTTTGCCGCTACACATGCTGCCAGGATGTTATCCCCGAATATGGTATTCTCCATAACCTCGCCGGATTGCGCATCGCGCACGTGATACATTCTGTTGTAAGGATCTATCTTATATGTCCTGTCACCCATGACCCATGAGCTGACCAAGCGCTCTACGAGCTTCCTGAACTCTTTGGTAGGTAATTTGCTTCCCTCTTTGTGATAAGCGGCGAATTCCGGCATGTTCTTTGTGGCTATCCAGAATTTCAGCATTTCTGCTTCTCTCAAAGTAAAAGCCCCTCTGCCCATTTCATCTATGGCTTTGAAATATTTACCGGCTATGAGCTCTTCCCCACTTACATCAGGTAGCATTTTTCTTAGTATCTCATAGCTCTTTACGAAGACCTCAGACCTCCATCTGACTGCCTCCGCCAGATCCGGGCGTGCCTTAAGAAGCTCTCTGTAAAGATTCTTATCAGTGCTCTTTATGAGGTCATTTGCCGCCATTGTAGTCTGGATCTCATCGACATGTACACTCTGTATAAAATCAAGGATGCTCGATTTTCCTTCCTTTGTATAACCCATGTGCTCCTTCACCGTACGCTCCGTGGCAAATATTATCGCTTGGTCCTTTATGGCCCTACCCTCTATTTTATTGCCTTGTCTGTCTCTAATACCGAGGTCGCTTTCGGAGGGCTTCGTTACCCTGTAGATACCCATATCCTTGTCCGCTTCAGCTACTGAAGAAGAAACGTTATCTATCATCTGACGCACGAGGTCCTCTTTTCCTGCGTCGGCTATTATCAGTATACGCGCCTTCTTTTCCGCGTAGTCTTTTGTCATCGATACGAAAGTCTTTATAGCGACATAGCTTGCTATTATGTTCGCCATCAGTTTTCCGCCGCCTACGAATATGGTCATGACGGCAAGTGGTGTGCCCTCACCCAATAGGCCGTTCAACTGCGAGCGGCACAATAGATATGTATATACTATTTGCTGGGGTTTCAACTTCAGATTGAAAGTCTCGCCGCTCAAGTCTTTCCTGCCATTACATTCCATAAAGTTCTTTATGATATTAATCCTGAGCTCTAAGTCCAGTCCTGCCGCTTTGTCTTTAGCTGAAGCAAGCTGCGTTGTGAGGTTATCCACTACATCCTGAAAGGCCTGCATGGCAGTCCTGCCTGTCTCTTTAAGGGTTTTACCGCTTACATCTTTACCCGCCATGTCGAACCCTGTTAATTCTCTGGCAAGCCTATTATATAATTCTTTGTAATTATTTACTTCTTCGGGACGGATCTCTATGCCCAACTGCTTCATCGCCTTTTCGAAGCTTCCACCCGATTTTCTGGAATTCTGCATGAACTTAAAGGCTTCCCACCTCGTCTTTAATCCGCTCTTTATCCTCTCAATAATACCTCTATTATCTACTGTGGTCTGCTTCGGGGCCTTTAATTTCGGGTCTACTTTATCATTCTTTGGTAATGTATCTGTATTTTCAAGTAGAGACAGAAAAGTATTATTAACCAGTAATCCCTGGAACGCCCTGGCTTCTTTGCGTATCTCGCGCATGCTCTTAGCGGTTAGTCTATTTTCCTGCTTGGCACGGCTAACCAATTTATCACCTACTATATATGTCGCGGCCAGGGTAGCACCCTTATCCAAAATTCCCGCTTGAATCTCAAACTTGGCCGCATCTCTAAGCAATCTGGTACTTGCTGCCTCATTACCCAAAGCAGCTTCTGTCTGGGCCTGCGTGCGGCATTCCGACGCCTTATTCCTAAAATCTTCCGCCTTTTCCATATCCGCGTTTCTTTCGGCTTCGGTCTTTGTATAGATAAGAGTCATCTTCATGTTGGATGCCCTTAAGATAGCGTCGCTTAGATGAGAAGTTATCTTGAGGTTGGCCAGACCCTTTGCCTCACCGGAAAGCTTATCACCCATTACTTCGCCTAGCGTTATCCCTTCCCTCTGTTCGTAGACCGCTTCGCTAAGTCTGGTCGCAGCATCTTTCAGGTCTGTCTTGGGACCGATGGCAATTTCCAGAACCTTACCGGCGTGCCAGTTCATCATATTATCCGTGAGAGTAATGTCGCGGCCGAACATCTTAACTACCGCCTTCCCCTTCTTGGCCTTAGCGTCGTTATAAACAGTGGCCACCTGGCGCAGGAATCCCTGACCTCTCTTTTCATAACCTTTTTCAGCAAGCGCCATTTCACACATGACGATGAAGCCTTCCGTGAGCCCCTCTACTTTATGTGTCCTGCCGCCTCCCAGGTCGATATTTATCGTGTTCTTCGCCTCGGCCTTCCCGCTCTGTACAAATTCAACTATTCTTGCGACATTTTCACCTGTCATGCCGCCGGAGCCACTCGCCTTCTGCGCCCGTATAAATTCTTTTATATCCGCTTTTGAAGCACCGAGTCGCGCTGCTGTCTGGAAGAACCCGATCTGCTTCATCTCTTCCTTGGTATATTTCGCACCGGCCTTGGCAAAGAGGAAGAACCATCCTAGCACTCCGCCTCCTTCTTTATCGGCAAGCCAAGACGCAAAACCGGTAACTCTATATTCTCCGTCCGCCCCTTCCTTGGCGAATTTGGATAGCACCATGTTTATGCCTGTAACATATCCTGCCATAGTAATGTGTCCACCGAACCATCCTAAAAGTCCGCCCGCGTACTTGCCTAGGATACCATAGAACCTCTGTGACAAGAGACGGGCATGTAGTGCCGACCCCGTACCTACGCCTTTTCCAAACATTCCCAAAAATCCGTTCCAAGCTACCTGCATGCCATTCAATAACTTAAAGATAGGATCGGGCGCATTGGCCATGGCAACTTTTAAACTACCCCAGAAACCTTCTATGCCGGGAGTTGTCTCAAATGTAAGTATCTTTATAAGCGGACCCATGTATATACCCTGCATCGGGCCGGCTATGGCGCTCGTCGCTAAGGTCTTCCAGAATTTCAATCCGCTGCCTCTTAGGGATACCTCCTCGCCCGTAACATCGTTTCTTATCGTTATCTTCTCTGCCCAGCCAGCCCATCCTTTCTTGACAACGCCCAGGGCCCATTTCCAAACACCTGTCATGATATTGAAGGCCGGCGATACTCCCACCCATGAAATAGCTCCTTCTGCCATGTGTATGGCCAATAACTGGCCTCCCGTAACAGTCTCGCCCAGTTTAAACAATTTCACTATCTGCCTTGTAATAAAACCATTCTCCTGCAATGAAACTCTGCCGGCTCCGTATTTCATCATGTTCTTCCCAGAGTTCGATAATTGAGCAAGGCCTTTCGGCGCAAATACCATTGCCGCTGCCAATCCAAGTATAGCGCCGGTAAATAAACTTGTTCTGGTCATCTCGTTTGTCCAGGCCTTAACTGTCTTACCATATTCGTCCTTAAGCCCCTCAAGGCTGAATCTTATGCGGTCGAGCCCATATTTTGTCCCTGCGCCAAGAGCCATAAATCCGCTCGTCACTGCCGCATATCGCAAGGCCGTCAATAGGCCTTTACTTTGTGGTCCGACGAATAACGCATAGCTTATCCTCTGCATATTAGTCAACTGGATCGTCTTTCCACCGATCTCTCTAGTAACATTGCTCAGTTGACGACCCCAGTTAGCAAACGTCACGGCTCCATACATGCCTAAACCTACTGCGAAATCCAGTATGGCATTTCGTCCCGTGCCGTTTACAATCACACCGGTCCCAACGCTCAATGCTCCAAATGCTAGCATCTTACCTGTAAACCCCAGAGAGATACTAGTCACCTTACCTAAAATTCCACCCAACGCTCCCAATAACCCTTCGACTATGAAGTTTACCAGAAGCATTCTCATCTCGAATTTGTCGCCTCTAAAATATATATCTGAAATAAGATACCTGCCGGCGCCGAAAAAGGCGCTCGTAAATGCCGTCTTTCCTATATTCAAAGCTGCCGCCATACCCTTAGACAAGTTGATACCTGTAAAGACACCGCTTATAGCCCACGTGTCTTTTGCCTTGCCCGCCAGATATAGCGCTTCTTTTATCCCATAGCCTCTGCTCAAGGCATACCGGGCCGTCGCTAAACTGCGCATGACCGTACCTGGGGCTTGCATGGCAAGGCCAAACAGAAACGCCTGGCCTGTGCTATTTACATAGGAGCCCAATAACTGATAACCGCTTATGGTCTGTCCGTTAAGGGCCAATATAGCCGCTGTCGTCCCCACCGAGAATCCGCCCACGCCTACGGCAAATGCGGCTGTTGTAAACATCGTCGATGAGACTCCTATGGCGCCCAAGAGGCTCCCACCTGTAATTACGGTCGCCACTATAGCCGCTGAAGTTACTACAGAGGTAGCAACCAAGCTAAAATCGCTGGCTTTAGCCATCTGGTCTATTCCGCCATAAATCCCTACCCACATCTTAGTGAGACCAAAATCCATGTATTTAAATTCTTCCGCGAGGGTATACTCCATACTTCTGGTCTCATTCGCTATCTTATTCACATAGGTATATGCAATATCTGAAGACATCATCTTCTCATATAAAGCCTTTGTCAATTCACCTGGATCGCTATAATACTTAACCCCTGCTCTGTCTAATATATATCTCAGCTCTCCGTCGGCCAGCCCTTGATTGGTCGCTATATATCTGGCTGTGGTCAAGGTATTGATTTTATCCATTGCATATTCCAGACCCTGTATATTTTCTCCAGCTAAGGCCGTACGCGCTTCATTTATCAGAGACTTCATAGTGCTATTACTGCCCATTGCCTCATCCGCAACTTTAATCTGTTTTTCTACATTGACCTTTATTTCACCCAACGCCTGGGCCCTATAAACACCTTTT
>JAQUQN010000026.1 GCA_028716065.1 Candidatus Omnitrophota bacterium | reverse complement strand
CTGTTTTGCCAATACGTAGGTGATAGCCGAAGTTAGTGTCGTCTTACCGTGATCGATATGCCCTATGGTGCCGATGTTTACGTGTGGTTTTGACCTGACAAACGTTTCCTTTGCCATATTACCCTCCCGTTTTAGGGTTCTGACCGCTGTCTGACTTCTTATAACCGCTCAGTTCAATGATCTTTTCCGATATATTTTTAGGCACTTCCTGATAGAAGGAAGGCTCCATTGTATAGGTCGCCCTACCCTGCGTAAGGCTCCTAACCGTTGTTGCGTAACCGAACATCTCCGACAGAGGCGCGTAGCCCCTGACAACCTTAAGATTGGACCTGTCCTGTATGGAAATTATCTTTACCCTGCGTGAATTTATATCTCCTATCACTTCTCCCAGATACTGCTCCGGTACGGTAACCTCCAGATCCATTATCGGTTCGAGGAGCACCGGCGCGCAACTTTTAAAACCTTCGTTAAAGGCTATCGCGGCGGCCATCTTGAACGCGATGTCGGAGGAATCGACCTCATGGAATGAACCGTCCACGAGTTTTATCTCCACATCGGTAACGGGATAACCGGCCATCGAGCCGTTCTGCGCGGCCTCGTGGATCCCCTCTTCGACCGACGGAATGTATTCTCTAGGTATGGCGCCGCCAATTATCTTATTGACAAAAATTATACCCTTTCCTTTTTCGGCTGGAGCCATATCGAATACGACATGCCCGTACTGTCCGCGCCCTCCGGTCTGCTGAACGAACTTACCGACGGCGCGGGAATGTTTGGTGATTGTCTCCTTGTACGCAACCTGAGGTTTGTCGACATTGGCGCCGACGTTAAATTCTCTCAGCATGCGGTCTATCAGGACCTCGAGGTGCAGTTCGCCCATGCCGCTTATGATGGTCTGGCCCGTCTCCTTACTGTATGAGACCTTGAAACTCGGGTCCTCCTCCTGCAACTTGTTCAGCGCTATGCCGAGCTTTTCCTGGTCGGCCTTTGTCTTCGGCTCTATGGCCATGGAGATGACCGGCTCCGGGAAATGCATCGATTCCAGTATGATGGGATGATCCTCTTCGCAGATCGTATCGCCTGTAACGGACTTCTTCAGTCCCACAACGGCCACGATATCGCCTGCCAGGGCTTCCTGAACTATCTCCTGTTTATTGGCGTGCATCTTCAGTATCTTCACGATGCGTTCATCCGTCTCTTTCGTGGAATTATATAGATAATCCCCCGTTTTAAGCCTGCCGGAATAGACACGTATATAAATCAACTTGCCCACGAAGGGGTCGGTCTGTATCTTGAATATGAGCGCGCAAAATTTTTCATCATCGGAAGGCGCGCGCGTTATCTCTGTTTCCGTATTGGGATCGATGCCCTTCATCGGCGGTATATCTAACGGCGACGGAAGGTATTCCGTGATAGCGTCCAGGAGCTGTGGTATTCCCTTGTTCTTGGCCGCGGCGCCGCAGAAGACCGGCACGATCTTTCCGTTTAGCGTTGCCTTTCTTATCACTTCAACGACCTCATGCGGATAGACGCCTTTTTCATGTATATAACGCTCCATGACTACTTCATCGACTTCCCCCAGCTTCTCTATCAGGTCGTGGCGGTATTTGCTCGCCACCTTCTTCAGGTCGCCGGGTATTTCGTGGACCTTGAATTCCACGCCTTCTTCATCGTACGTGATCGCCTTCATCGTGATGAGGTCCACTATCCCTGAGAAATTATCTTCAGAACCTATCGGTATCTGGATAGGCAACACGTTGGCTCCCAGCCTTTCACGCATGGCCTCCAATACCTTGAAGAAATCGGCTCCGGTCCTGTCCATCTTATTGATGAACGCGATACGCGGTACTTTGTATTTATCGGCCTGCCGCCACACGGTCTCCGATTGGGGCTGGACGCCTCCGACAGCGCAAAATACCACTACCGCTCCGTCAAGAACTTTTAGCGAGCGCTCCACCTCAGCCGTGAAATCCACGTGTCCGGGCGTATCGATTATGTTTATGTTCCTATCCTTCCAGAAACATGTAGTAGCGGCGCTGGTGATCGTTATGCCGCGTTCCTGCTCCTGGACCATCCAGTCCATGACCGCCGTGCCTTCATCTACAGTGCCTATCTTATAGACCTTTCCGGTGAAGAAGAGTATCCGTTCGGTCGTGGTCGTCTTTCCGGCATCTATGTGCGCGATTATGCCGATATTCCTCAAATTCTGTATGCGTGAATTTTTCTTCATAGCTTCTTTATCTATCGTCAATATCTCTTCCATCGATCTCTACCATCTATAATGAGCGAACGCCTTGTTGGCTTCTGCCATCTTGTGCGTGTCGTCTCTCTTCTTTACCGTGGACCCTTCGCCCTTGTAGGCATCCAGCAGTTCATCCGCCAGCCTCGCTTCCATCGGCTTGCCTTTTTTGCCGCGGGCGAAATTCCTTATCCATCTCATCGCTATGGAGATACCCCTGTCCTGTTTCACGTCTATGGGTACCTGGTAGGTCGCGCCTCCGATCCTTCTGGCCTTCACCTCTAATAACGGCCTGGCGTTGTCGAGCGCCTTCTGGAATACCTCCAGCGCAGGTTTATTCGTCTTCTCGGCCAGGCTGTCAAAACATCTGTAGACTATCTTCTCCGCGACTGCTTTTTTACCCCTGGTCATGATGATATTTATGAACCTCGAGACATAGACATTCTTATATTTTGGATCCGGGATGACTTCCCGCTTCTCTGCTCTTCTTCGCCTCATGCTTTCTCCCTCGCTATGCCGCTTTGGCTGCAGGGGCCGCTTTTTCCTTGGGCCTCTTCGCGCCGTACTTTGACCTGGACCTTCTCCTGTTCGCGACACCTGCGGTGTCCAATACACCCCTGACGATATGATATCTGACTCCGGGCAAGTCCTTCACCCTGCCTCCGCGCACCAGGACTATGGAGTGCTCCTGAAGGTTGTGCCCCTCGCCCGGTATATATGCCGTCACTTCTATACCGTTGGTAAGACGCGCCCTGGCAACTTTTCTCAGCGCCGAGTTGGGCTTCTTGGGAGTCTGTGTCTTTACCTGAAGACAGACGCCGCGCCTCTGCGGACAATTGCGCAGGGCCGGAGACTTGCTCTTCTTTTGAAAACTTTCTCTACCCAACCTTATTAACTGGTTTATCGTTGGCATCTTATAAGTTATTCCTTCTCTTTATCTTCCTTTTCTTCTTTGGTTTCCAGAACGTTCTTGACGATATCTATATTCCTGTGCGCATCAAAACCCGTCCCCGCAGGTATGAGGTGGCCCATTATAACATTTTCCTTTAATCCCCTCAAGAAATCCGTCTTTCCGCTGGCGGCCGCTTCTGTAAGCACCCTTGTCGTCTCCTGGAAACTCGCGGCCGAGATGAAGCTTTCCGTGTTGAGCGAGGCCTTTGTTATGCCTAAGAGTATCGGTGTCGCACTGGCGGGCTTACCCTTCTTCTTCACGACTCTTTTATTCTCTTCCTGGTAGACAAATTTATCGATCTGCTGTCCCATCAGGAAAGTCGTGTCCCCGGGCTCTTCTATGCGTACCTTTTTAAGCATCTGCCTTACTATGACCTCAATATGTTTATCATTGATCTTGACACCCTGCAAACGATATACTTCCTGGACCTCGTTGACCAGATACTCCTGCAGTTTTTTGTCTCCGGAAACACGTAAAATATCCTGCGGAACGATCGGACCGTCTATGAGCTGTTGTCCGGCATAGACCTTATCGCCCTTATAGACGTTGAGATGCTTTCCATGGGGTATCAGATACTCTTTCTTCATTCCAGTGGAAGATTTTATGATTACCCTCTTCTGGCCCTTCTTCGACTCTCCGAATTCAACAACACCATCGATCTCGCTTATGATAGCCGGATTCTTCGGCCGTCTGGCTTCGAAAAGTTCCGCTACTCGCGGAAGACCACCGGTTATATCCTTCGTCTTCGTTATCACCCTGGGGGTCTTGGCCAGGATGTCTCCGGCCTCCACACCCTTTCCGTCGGCTACTACGATATGCGCGCCGGCCGGGATGGGGTATATCGCCAATACCTCACCCTTATCGTTCAAGATGAGTATCTGAGGATGATAATCTCCCTTGTGTTCCACTATGACCCTGTTCTTCAGCTTAGTCGCGGGGTCGAGCTCCTCTCTCATGGTGACGCCTTCTTTGATGTCCTCGTATTTGATCTTTCCGGATACCTCGGTAAGTATCGGGACGGTGTATGGATCCCACTTCACGAATAAGGTACCGGCCTGTACCATCTTGCCCTCATCCGATCTTATGAACGCGCCCTGGGGCAACGTGTGACGTTCCAGTTCCCGGCCCTGCGGATCGTTTATGCTTATCTGTCCGTTCCTGTTCAGGACTATGAACTCGCCCTCTTTTCTCGTCTTGACGACTTTAAGGTTGTGATATTTTACGGCACCGCTGTTCTTAGACTCTATATATGACTGCTCCACTATCCTGCTTGCCGTTCCTCCTATATGGAACGTTCTCATGGTAAGCTGTGTACCTGGTTCTCCTATGGATTGCGCGGCGACTATACCGACGGCTGTCCCGAGCTCCACGATCTTACCGTTCGCCAGGTCGCGTCCGTAGCACTTGGAGCAGACGCCGTGTTTCGATTCACATGTGAGAACGCTGCGTATCCTTATCTTCTCTATCCCGGCCTCTTCGATCTGCTTTGCTTTCTCTTCCGTGATCTCGCTGCCGGCCTCGACCAGGATCGTATCCGTTATTATGTCGACTATGTTATCGAGGGCCACCCGGCCCATTATCCTTTCGGATAGAGGCACGACCACCTCATCGCCTTCTATTATGGCGCTTATGAGGATACCGTTCAGGGTTCCGCAATCCTCAATATTCACTATGACGTCCTGCGCGACATCGACGAGCCTCCTGGTCATGTAACCGGAGTCCGCTGTCTTGAGCGCCGTGTCCGCCAGACCTTTTCTGGCCCCGTGGGTGGATATGAAATATTCCAAAACTGTCAGGCCTTCTCTGAAATTGGCCGTTATCGGCGTCTCGATGATCTCGCCGGAAGGCTTGGCCATCAGGCCTCTCATGCCCGCAAGCTGCCTTATCTGCAATTTTGAACCGCGCGCGCCGGAGTCGGCCATCATGAAAATGGGATTGAAAGAATCCAGTTCTTTGAATATCAGATCGGAAACGTCATCCGTCGTATGGGTCCACAGGTCCACTATCTTATTGTAACGCTCTCTGTCAGTTATGAGGCCCTTCCTGTACTGGTCGTCTATGTGGTCGACATCGGTCTTTGTCTTTAAGAGGTAATCTTTCTTCTTCTCAGGTATCTTCAGGTCGTTGATGGATATGGATATCCCCGCGCGCGTCGCCTCCTCGAACCCTGCCTTCTTTAAAAGATCGAGCAACCTGACCGACGCCTGATGTCCCTTTAGCTTGTAGCATTTGCTGATGACCCTGCTCAGTTTCGATTTATCGAGTGTATCGTTCACGAATTCTATGCCTTCTGGCAGGAGATCGTTAAAGATCACGCGCCCCACCGTCGTCTCCGTGAGCTTGCCATCGACCATGATCTTTATCTTTGCATGAAGGTCGACCTCCTCGTCCTGATAGGCCACCGTCACTTCTTCCGACGAGCTGAACATCTTACCTTCGCCTTTCGCGCCGGGCATCTCCTTGGTCATATAATAGCATCCCAGCACTATATCCTGCGTCGGCGTGGTGATGGGCCTGCCGTCTGCCGGCGAAAATATATTATTGGAAGCGAGCATGAGGATCTTCGCCTCCATCTGCGACTCCAGCGAGAGGGGCACATGGACCGCCATCTGGTCGCCGTCGAAATCCGCGTTGAAAGCGGTACATACCAGCGGATGTATCCTGATGGCCTTCCCCTCTATGAGGATGGGCTGGAATGCCTGTATGCTTAAACGGTGCAGTGTCGGCGCCCTGTTCAACATGACCGGATGTTCTTTAATGACATCGTCCAGTATATCCCATACTTCCAGCTTTGCCTTTTCCACCATCTTCTTGGCGCTCTTTATGGTATGGACGAACCCTTTCTCGCGTAATTTTTTTATTATGAACGGTTCGAAGAGCTCCAGGGCCATCTTCTTCGGAAGCCCGCACTCGTTCAGTCTCAACTCCGGACCTATGACGATGACGCTCCTGCCGGAATAGTCCACGCGCTTGCCCAGGAGGTTCTGCCTGAACCGGCCCTGCTTGCCCTTGAGCATGTCGGAGAGCGACTTTAACGGCCTGTTCCCCGGGCCGAGGACGGGCCTGCCATGCCTGCCGTTATCGAAAAGGGCGTCCACAGCTTCCTGCAGCATCCTCTTTTCGTTTCGGATTATGATCTCCGGTGCCTTAAGTTCCATCAATTTCTTTAACCGGTTATTCCTGTTTATGACCCTGCGATAAAGATCGTTAAGGTCGCTGGTGGCGAACCTGCCGCCGTCAAGCGGGACGAGCGGCCTCAAATCCGGAGGTATAACGGGCAGGACATCTAGTATCATCCATTCGGGCCTGTTGCCGGAACCCCTGAAGGCCTCTATGACCCTTAATATCTTCGTGTTCTTCTTCTGCGTGCTCTCGGACTTTGAATCTTTTATCTCACGCTTTATCTTCGCGACCAGCTTATCCAGGTCTATCTCTTTTAAAAGTATCTTTATGGCTTCCGCGCCCATCTTGGCGACAAACTTCTGGCCGAACTTCTCCCTGTATTCCTTGTAGCGATCTTCCGTCAGCAGCTCCATCTTCTTGAGCGGCGTATCGCCAGGGTCTATCACGACGAACTCCTCATAATAAACCACCTTTTCGATATCCCGCGATGTCATGCCCAGCATGACGCCCAGCCGCGAAGGTATTACCTTGAAGAACCAGACGTGCGACACCGGACAGGCCAGGTCTATATGGCCCATCCTTTCTCTGCGCACGCTCGAACGGGTAACTTCGACTCCGCACCTGTCGCAAACTATCCCCTTGTGCTTTATCCTCTTATACTTTCCGCAATTACACTCGTAATCCTTGGTCGGACCGAATATGCGCTCGCAGAAAAGGCCATCCTTCTCCGGTTTCAGCGTGCGGTAGTTGATGGTCTCCGGTTTTTTCACTTCACCCTTGGACCACGACTTTATAACTTCCGGCGACGCTATCTTTATCGTTATGGCGTTATAAAGCAGAGTTTCGTCTATCATATATATTTCATCCGCCTACTTTTTGGATTTTTCGTGTTTTTCCCTTGCTTCCGGGTCGACCTTCTTTTCGGTCTTTATATCCAGGCAGAGGCTCTGCAGTTCTTTCACGAGGACGTTGAACGATTCCGGCGTCCCGAACTGCAGTTTATGCTCTCCCTTCACTATCGACTCATATATCTTGGTCCTGCCCACGACGTCATCGCTCTTCACCGTTAAAAGCTCCTGCAGGGTAAATGCCGCGCCGTAAGCCTCCAGCGCCCAGACTTCCATCTCTCCGAACCTCTGGCCGCCGAACTGCGCCTTGCCTCCGAGAGGCTGCTGGGTAACTAACGAATAAGGCCCGATCGAACGGGCGTGTATCTTATCATCTACCAGATGGGCCAGTTTCATCATGTATATGTAACCCACCGTCACCTTCTGGTCGAAAGGCTTTCCCGAGAGGCCATCGTACACGGCTACCTTTCCTTCGAGCGGAAGCCCCGACTTTTTCATCGCTTCCTTTATCTCGGCCTCCGAAGCGCCGTCAAACACCGGACTTGAGACATGGAAACCGAGGATCCTGGCCGCCCACCCGAGATGTGTCTCGAGTATCTGGCCGACGTTCATGCGGCTCGGGACACCGAGGGGATTAAGGACTATCTCTACGGGCGTGCCGTCTGCCAGGAATGGCATGTCTTCCTGAGGTAATATCTTGGCTATGACGCCTTTATTGCCGTGACGTCCCGCCATCTTGTCTCCGACCGATATCTTTTTTTTGCTTGCTATGTATACCTTCACCTTCTTCAATACACCCGGGGGAAGCTCGTCTCCCCGTTTCACCCTGTCGATCTCCCGCTCGAGCTCGAAAGAAAGTTCCTCTATCTGCCCGTCGAGAAGACCCGTGATCCTGGCTATCTCCTGCTCCAGTTCCGGGTTATTGGAAAGCTTTATGCTGTCGAGGTCGCCCTTCTCCACTATCCTCTTGAGGTCTTTTACTCTAACCGTCCTGCCCTGCGCCAGGATGGCCCTGCCGGATTCCTGGTCCAGAAGCCCGCTGGACAGTTTCTGGCCGACCAATAATTTATGGAGCTTGCTGTATTTTTCCTCTTTGATCTTATTTATCTGCGCTTCGTATGACTTCTCTATCTCTTTTATCTCTTTGAGTTCCTGGGTCTTCTCCTCCTTGGTCTTCGAACGCGCCTCGCGCCTGGAGAATACCCTCACATCCACCACTATGCCTTCGACGCCCGGAGGCGCTATCAATGACGTATCCCGCACATCGCCCGCTTTTTCGCCGAATATGGCCCGGAGAAGTTTTTCTTCGGGGGAAAGTTCCGTTTCGGATTTTGGCGTCACCTTACCGACCAGTATATCGCCGGGTTCGACTTCGGCGCCGACCCTTATTATGCCGCTCTCGTCCAGATTGCTGAGTGCCTCATCTCCGATGTTGGGTATGTCGCGCGTTACCTCTTCGTTTCCCAGCCGCGTGTCGCGCGCCTCTACCTCGAACTCCTCTATATGCAAGGACGTGAAACTGTCTTCGCTTACGAGTTTCTCGCTTATGAGTATGGCGTCCTCGAAGTTATAGCCTCTCCACGGCATGAAGGCCACCAGGACGTTGCGTCCCAGCGCGAGCTCCCCTTCTTTAGTGGCCGCGCCGTCGGCGATCACATCGCCCTCCCTGACCTTCTGACCTAGCTTGACTATCGGCCTCTGGTTTATACAGGTATTGGCGTTTGAGCGCTGGAATTTTGAAAGTTCATAAATCTTTCCGCTGACCACTATCTCTTCACTGTCGACATGCGTAACGTTGCCGGAATCTTTGGCGACGACCACTACTCCCGAGTCCTTCGCTGTCCGGTATTCCATACCGGTTCCGACCAATGGCGACTCCGGGTCGAGCAGCGGTACCGCCTGTCTCTGCATGTTGGAACCCATGAGGGCCCTGTTGGCGTCATCGTGCTCAAGAAAAGGTATCAGGCTGGCTGCAACGCTGACCAGTTGCACCGGAGAAACATCCATGTATTGTATGTCCTTGGGGTCTGCCTGCACGAAATCGTCCTTAAATCTACAGAAGACCTTATCACCTACGAAATGGCCCCTGGCGTCAAGCTTGGCATTGGCCTGCGCTATTACATACAAGTCTTCCACATCAGCGGAAAGATAATCTATCCTGTCGGTGACGCGGCTATTCTCCACCTTCCTGTAAGGCGTCTCGATGAATCCGAAATCGTTTATCCTGGCGTAAGTGCTCAGTGAGGATATCAACCCTATGTTAGGGCCTTCAGGCGTCTCGATGGGGCACATCCTGCCATAATGCGAATAATGGACGTCGCGCACCTCGAAACCGGCGCGTTCCCTGTTCAACCCTCCGGGCCCGAGTGCGCTCATGCGCCTCTTGTGGGTCAACTCCGCCAGCGGATTGGTCTGGTCCATGAACTGGGAAAGCTGGCTTCTGCCGAAGAAGTCCCTTATGACGCTGGATATCAATTTTGCGTTTATGAGATTGTGCGGCATTACATTTGAAAGATCGTATATGTTCATGCGCTCCCTGCATGAACGGTCCACCCTGACTAAGCCTATCCTTATCTGGTTCAGCAGCAATTCCCCGACGCAGCGTATGCGCCGGTTGCCTAGATGGTCTATATCATCGACCGCCCCTTCGCCGCTCTTCAATTCTATGAGCTTCGACATGACCTGCACCAGCGTTTCGGGTGTGATGAGCCTTTCATCCAACGAAACCTTCATGCCGAGCTTTCTATTGAGCATGTACCGGCCGACCGACCCGAGGTCATACCTCTTCGTGTCAAAGAAAAGCTTCTGGACCAGGCTATGCGCCGACTCGGGGGTTGGCGGGTCTCCGGGCCTGAGCTTCCTGTATATATCCATCACTGCGTCGTCCGCGTTCTTGGTGTGGTCTTTCTTCAGGGTATTGGATAACTCCGGATAACTCTTTCTCAATACCTCGACCTTTCTTACCGACGAGTTCCAGATCTTCTCCACGATATCAGCGGTCAATTTTTCATTCTTTTCGATTATCACTACATCGTTCTCTTTATCGACGACGTTCGCGGCCATCGTCTGTCCGATCAGTTTTTCAAGCTGCGCGCGCCTCGTTATCTCATGCTTGTCCACGCCGCCGAAGGCCTTGAGTATCTGCTCGTCCGTAGAAAATCCGAAGGCGCGCATAAGAGCCGTCGCAAGAAATTTTCTGCGGCGGTCTATATAAACATAAAGTACGTCGTTTATATCAAATTCGAACTCCACCCAGGCGCCCCTATAGGGTATGATCCTGGCCGAGTATATCTTCTTGCCCGTGGGGTGTATCTCCGATTCAAAGGAGATGCCCGGAGAACGATGCAGCTGGCTAACTACCACCCTCTCATCGCCGTTAACGATGAAGGTGCCGGTTTCGGTCATTAGAGGAATATCGCCAAGATATACCTCCTGCTCCTTGGTCTCTTTCTTGGATTTGAGCCGCATCATCACACGTAAGGCGCCGGCATAGCTTATTCCGCGTTTTTTACATTCGGGAATGCCATACTTCGGTTTACCGATACTGTAACTGAGATACTCGAGCTTATACTCTCCATCCGCGCTCTCTATGGGGAATATCTCCCTGAAAGCGGACTCCAGCCCCTGATTCTTGCGCTTTGTCTTGGGGGTTTCCTTCTGCAGAAAATCCACGTAAGACTTGAGCTGTATCTCGAGCAGATTCGGTATATCGAAAGACTCTTTGATCTTTGCGTAACTTTCACGCTTTAACATATATCTCCCGGCAATATGCCATTAGGGTACCGGATACTACTTCAACTCGACTTTACCGCCTGCGGCTTCGAGCTGTTTTTTGATCTTTTCGGCCTCTTCCTTTGTGGCGCCTTCCTTAATATTCTTAGGCGCGCCATCAACGAGATCCTTCGCTTCCTTCAAACCCAGGCTTGTCAGGGTACGAAGCTCCTTGATGACCTGGATCTTGTTGGAACCGGCGCTTGCGAGAACTACGGTAAACGTGGTCTTCTCCTCCGCTGCCGCAGGCGCCGCTCCACCAGCGGCTGCGCCACCGGCCATTACGGCCATGGGCGCGGCTGCCTGGACGCCAAACTTATCCTCAAGGGCCTTTACGAGATCCGCGAGCTCCATCACTGTCATGGACTCGATCGAATCCATGATCTTCTTCATCTTGTCTGTCAACTCTACCTTTGTCTCTTTATCTTTCGTTTCCATTTTCATCCTCTCCTTTTCATTAATTTGTTTTTGGTTTTCACGTGCCGGCGGTTTCCGGTGCGCTTTGCGCCGGTGCGCCTTTTTCCTTACTTACTTTTATCGCATCTATGGCGTAAACAAACTTACGTATGACGCCCGATAATACATTCACGAATCCGGTTATGGGCGACTTTATGCCCCCCACCACCATTGCCAGCAGCACATCCCTGGCCGGCAGCATGGCCAGCTCTTTTATCTTATCCGCAGATACCAGCTTGCCATCGATGAATGCGCCTCTTATCTTGAATTTATCATTGCCCTTCGCGAAACCTACCAGTAATTTTGATGTCGAAATTATGTCTTCTCCGCTGAAAGATATACCGACACCGCCTTCCACCATCGGTTTGACATCTTTAAGTTTCAACTTGTCCAGCACGACGTTCAACACGGCGTTCTTGACCACGAGATAGCTCGATTTTGCGCCCCTTAAATTCCGGCGCAAGCCCTCCAGGTCCGAAACGGTGCTGCCCATGTAACTAGTGACAAAAAAGTTCGGGCTTTCCTTGAATAAGGACAATACCTCATCTATCATGCGCTCTTTACAGAGTCTGCCGAGGCTCGTCGTCTTCTTTTCGGATGATTTCGTGATTTTATCTGTGCTCATCTCTATTTTTTTATCTGTGACCATCTGTGTATCAGGCCTTCCTGAATTCACTTAAACTCAATCTTATGCCGGGCCCCATCGTGGTGGATAGATACATGGTCTTGATATGCTGACCTTTCGGTCCTGACGGATTCGAGTTCATTATAGCGTCTATTATCGACATCGCGTTAGCGCTCAAGGCGTCTTCGGCGAAAGATATCTTCCCTATCGGAACGTGGATACCGGATTGCTTATCCATCTTGAATTCTATCTTGCCGGCCTTTACTTCCTTTATGGTCTTGGCGGTATCCTGGGTGACGGTTCCAGATTTCGGG
>JAQUQN010000025.1 GCA_028716065.1 Candidatus Omnitrophota bacterium | reverse complement strand
GGCCTGTTTCTTTGCGGCGTCTGCGCCATGATATTGCGCCACTATTATCTTTGCCAGATTGACTTTAGCCTCTTTAGGATGAAGTTTCTGGGCCTTGACCTCAGCCTTGACCTTCTCTGTATCTTCATCTGTAAGCAACTCGTAATATTTATACATCAATTCGTCGGAGACGGACATCAGTTTGCCAAACATCTCTTTTGCCGGCTCATTTATGCCGACATAATTACCGAGTGACTTCGACATCTTCTGAACACCATCGAGCCCCTCGAGAAGCGGCATCGTTATTACGACCTGCTCTTCCTGGTTGTAAAGGCCCTGGATGTCCCTGCCCACGAGGAGGTTGAATTTCTGGTCGGTCCCGCCGAGTTCGACATCGGCCTTCAGCGCTACGGAATCGTATCCCTGTAAAAGCGGATATAAAAATTCGAGCATGCTGATCGGTTTCCCTTCCTTATACCTGTTGAAGAAGTCGTCCCGTTCCAGTAACCGGATGACGGAATATCTCGACATCAGTTCCGCTATTTTCCCTATGTCCATCTTGCCGAGCCATTCGCTGTTGAAGCGTATTTCGAGCTTATCCATATCGAGGACCTTTGATATCTGCTTCTGATATGTTTTCGCGTTCGCTTCTACCTCTTCCTTAGTCAGGCGCGGCCTTGTCTTGGAAACGCCCGAAGGGTCGCCTATCATGGCCGTGTGGTCGCCTATCAAGAATATGACCTTGTGACCCAGGTCCTGAAAATGGCGCAGCTTCCTTAATAATACGGTGTGCCCGAGATGTATGTCCGGCGCAGTGGGGTCGAAGCCCGCTTTTATCACGAGGGCTTTATTTGTCTTTATCGCGCGTTCCAGCTTCTTCTTCAATTCACCGGACTGTATTATCTCGACGGCACCGCGTTTTATCAGTTCTAATTGCTTATCAAGATTCTTTTCCATTTTTTTATCCCTGTAGGTAACTATCGTAACTAGTAACTCGTAACCAGTAACCCGTAACTCGTAAGTTGTGTCGCTTCGCGACCTTTATATATTCAGGTCCAAAGGACACCTTTTACGAGTTACTAGTTACGGGTTACGAGTTACTAATCTATTTTCTGTCAAAAAAAGGATTCTTGGATGTGACGCTGAGCGGTATGCCGAGCGCCATCTTCACCTCTTTGCCGAATATGTCCAGTTCGAGCGCTGCAAGGCCTATCGAATACATTATCCTGTTATCTATGTGGAACCTGGACGCTGCCGACACCGCCGAACCAGCGGCTATGCCAAGGTCGAGCGGATTGTAGGCACAGACACCCTTAGACTTCTTAAGTTCCTCGCAGGTCTTGTGGCCGCAGAAACCGCAGTTCAAACCCACGGGATTTGCTCTCGTACCTATCATCACGATAATAGGTGAGGCCGCTATAGAGCCGGCATCGCGTTCGAGGGTCGGCCGGTTCTCCTTCTTAGCCAGTTCCTTCATCTTCTCTATCAGCCGCTTTTTTGTAAGCTCATCGTCTATTGCCAGCACCTCTATATTATCGATACCCCTGGCCTTGGGCGCCGTCCTCGCCGCGGCTGCCATGAACTCGGCAACTGCCATTATCGCTTCCTTCTCTAATTCAGCGGATCTTTTCATGCCCTATACCCCTCGCTACACTCCCTTCAAACTCAGCGCTATCTTATGCTGAATTGAGTCCACCTTTAGCACCTTCACCTTGACCGTATCCCCGGCCTTATACTTCTCTTCTAACTTTTCACCTTCTGCCAGGGGTATCTCCGATACGTGTGCTAACCCTTCCAGGTCCTGGTCTATCTCGACGAAGAGTCCGAAATTCGCCACCTTCGTTATCTTACCATCCAGAACGGTCTCCTGGACATATTTTGCCGCGATGTCATCCCAGGGATCCGGCGAAAGTTGTTTAACACCCAAAGATATTCTGTGATTATTGGCGTCGACCGCCAGGACGACGGCTTCTATCTTTTCGCCTTTCTTGAAGACGTCCTTCGGATGGCCTATCCTCTTGGTCCAGGATATGTCAGAGACGTGTATCAGGCCGTCTATTCCGTCTTCCAGTTCCACAAAGGCGCCGTAGTCGGTCATGTTCCTTATTTTGCCTTTCACCCTGGTACCTACGGGATATTTACTCTCGACATCGATCCACGGATTCGCCTCAAGTTGTTTCAATCCCAGGGATATCTTCCTGTTCTGCTTATCCATATCGAGAACCTGCGCCTCTATCCTGTCGCCTATCGCCAATAGTTCGTTCGGGTGGTTGTACTTCTTCGTCCAGGAAAGCTCCGATATGTGCAGCAACCCTTCGACACCCTTCTCCAGCTCGACGAACGCGCCGTAAGGCATGAGATTGACGACCGTGCCTTTTATCTTACTGCCGATCGCGTACTTCGAATCTACGGTTTCCCACGGATCCTGCGTCTTCTGTTTCAATCCCAGCGACACCTTCAGCGATTCCTTGTTGAAATCGAGGACCATGACCTCTATGTTGTCGCCGATGGCGAGCACCTCGCTCGGATGGGAGATCCTGCCCCAGCTCATGTCGGATATGTGCAGGAGCCCTATCACTCCCCCGCCCAGGTCGACGAAGGCGCCGAAGTCCGTGATATTCCTCACGATCCCCTTGACGATCGAGCCCTTCTGCAGTTCGTCCATCAGTTTCTTCTTGTCCTCATCCCTCTGCTGCTGCAGGGCGTCTTTTCTCGACACGACTATATTCTTTCGCGCCTTATTTATCTTCACTATCTTGAAGGGGAAGACCTGCCCCATCAACTGGTTCACGTTCACGAAGGCCTTGAGCGATGCCAGGCTCGCCGGCAGAAACGCCTCGACGCCTATATCGACCATGAACCCGCCTTTTATCTTCTTGGTGACCTTGCCGTCCACCATGTCGCCTTCGCCGTAGCGCGAGGTGACCATGTCCCAGCCGACTGCCCTTTCGGCCTTCTGCTTCGAAAGGACGACCATGCCGCTGTCGTCCTCCTTGGACTCGAGATAGACCTCTATCTCATCGCCTACCTTGATCGCGTCGGGATCCTGAAACTCGGATATGGATATCGCACCTTCAGACTTATAACCGACATCCACTACGACCTCTTTGGGGGTAATCGCCACGATGATACCTTTCAATATCTGCCCCTCTTCGATCTTTACCATGCTTTCATTGTAAAGTCTGGACAATTCCTCCCTCGCGTCCTCCTTCGTATCAGTCTTTTCCGTGTCCTGTAATTCTTCCTTGTTATTATCCATTACTTGTCCACTCTCCTTTTTTAGTAATTTCTTACTTTGATTTTATTTTTTTCACTACTCGCTTAACAATCCAGTCCGGCGTGGATGCACCACTGGTGATGCCGATCGTATCTCCGGATTTAAACCAGTTCTTCCTCACCTCTCCTTCATTCTCAATAAGACGCGAACTCTTCGATATCTTCCTGCATACCTCGAAGAGCCTTCTCGTGTTGGCGCTGTTCCTGCCGCCAACTATGAGCATCACGTCCACTTCCCTGGCCAGCTTGCGTGCGGCCTCCTGCCTCTCTTCGGCGTCCTTGCATATGGTGTTGAATATCCTGAGCTCCCTCGGCCTCTTCTCGAGTATCGCGTCGATCACGCTCAGAAAATTTGCCATCGACTGAGTCGTCTGGGAGATTATGCTGAATTTTCCGTTCGGGTCGAGCTTGATCTTCTTCGCTTCCCTTCCGTCCTTGACCACGACTGTTCCGGTAGCTACAAAATCTACGAGCGCCTTTATCTCCGGATGCCGGGCATCCCCGACAATAATAACATTGTATCCCTCTTCGCTCAATTTCTTTGCCGTGGCCTGCGCCTTGAGGACGAACGGGCAGGTGGTATCGATTATCTTTATTCCCCGCTTTCGGATCCGCCTTGCCCTGCGCGGACTTATGCCGTGGGACGAAATGACGACCACGTCTCCCTTCCCTAAAGCGTTCACTTCCCTGACGACCTTCAGGCCCTTTTTAGAAAGATCTTCGACAACGTTCCTGTTATGTATTATCGAACCGAGCGAGTATATTCGCCTGTTCCCGCCGAGGGCCTTGCCGGCCATATCTATCGCGCGTCTTACGCCAAAACAGAATCCCGTTCTATTGGCGAGCCTGATAACATTACCCATGGATGGCCTTGAGTTGCGCGATATCCCGCATTATCCTGTCGCTTATATCCTGATATAGATCCTTGAACTTGCGCGGATCGGATTCCAATTGATGATTAAAATCTATCGGCTTGCCTATGAAGACCTTGATGGGATGCCTCTTCTTCGAATCGAATCCCCTCGGCATCGCCTCAAAAGAACCGTCTATATAAGCGGGGACTACCATCGCCTTTGCTTTCGCCACTATGAACCCGACGCCGCGCTTGCCTCTCTGCAAATTACCGTCTTTCGTCCTGGTGCCTTCGGGAAATATCACGAGGGGTCTACCGCTCTTCACTATCCTTATCGAATCCTTCACGGCCTTCAGGTCGTTCTCGTTCCTCCTGACGGGAAAGGCATGCACCTTACTCAGGGCCCACCCCAGCGCCTTTTCCTCGAAGAGCGTATCCCTTGCCATGTAATTGAGACTTCTGTGGCAGGCGGTCCCTAAAAGTATCGGGTCGAGATAGCTCGAATGGTTCGATACGAATATGAACGCGCCTTTACCCGGGATATTCTCCCGGCCGACGACTTTAACGCCAAAATATGATCTGGAAAAGAGCCAACACAATGACCAACCTATGAAATACCACATAAGATGAAGTGTTTATTTTATGTATGACATCATTTTTTCCACAACCTCATCTATGGTAAGATGGGTCGTATCCACGAATATCGCGTCCTTCGCCTGCTTCAGCGCCCCCACATCTCTCTGCATGTCGGATTCATCCCTTACCATGATGTCCTCTTTGACGCTATTCACGTTCGAATCATGGCCCATCTCTATCAGTTCCTTGTGCCTGCGCTTGGCGCGTTCCTTGAGATCGGCGTCGAGATAAAACTTGTAATCGGCGTCCGGAAAGACCACCGTACCTATATCCCTGCCCTCCAGAACGGCGCTGGTCTTCCTGCCTATGGCGCGCTGCAGCCTTACCATCTCTTTTCGCACGCCGCTCACGCGGGCGATATACTTTACCTTACCGGTAACTTCACTCGTCCTGATCCGGTCGCTGACATCTTCTCCGTCCAAGAAGACCTTGAGGGAGCTGCCCTCTACGAGATCTATCTTGGCGAACCGGGCCAGTCTGACCAGGGCCGGCTCATCCTCAAGATCCAGTTTTTCCCGCATCGCTTTCAGCGTCAGCGCCCTGTACATGGCTCCGGTATCAACATACAGGACTTTCAGCCGCTTGGCCATGATCTTCGATATGGTGCTCTTACCGCTGCCGGCCGGGCCGTCTATGGCGATAACTATCTTTTTCTTTTTCGCCGGCTTACTTCCCATAAAATAATTTATCACGCCTTCTCTTCGCGTCCGCCAGAGCCTTCACGATGCCCCTGTAATCATTTTTCGCGATATGGCGCATTATTCTTTTGTAATATCTCTCGAATGCCCGGATCGATTCGGTAACGCCTCTTTTATTGGTCACGAATATATCGGCCCAGAGGCCCGGGTCGCTCGAAGCTACTCTCGTCGTATCCGCAAATCCTTCAGCCGCGTAAGCGAGATCCTTTTCCGGGACAGCGCCCGCTATGCTGTAAGCCACCAGGTGCGGCAGGTGGCTTATAAAAGCTATGTGCCTGTCATGTTCTGCGGGGCTCATCAGACTAACCTTTGATCCAAGCGCTCTCCAAAAGGCCGCTATTATGCCAAGGGCCCGCTTATTCACCCCTTTGGTCTTCGTCACGATACATGGGGCATTTTCTAAAAGGTCTGGCCTGGCAAATTCCACGCCGGTGTGGTCTGATCCTGCCATCGGATGAGAGCCCACGAAATATATATTTCTAAAACGCTTTAAATTCTTTTCGGCGTCCGAAACTATCCACGCCTTGGTGCTTCCCACGTCCGTTATTATCGCGCCCTGCCGCGCCCATCTTGCGGCTTCTTTCACCAGACGCGGTATCGACCTTACCGGAGAAGCTACTATGATAAGGCCGGCGTCTTTAACGCCTTCCTTTATATCCATTACGCCCCTGTCAACGGCCTTGTGCCTCATCGCCCTCTTAAGCGTAGAGGCATGCCTGAAGACCCCGATGACCTCTCCGGCTAGCTTGCGTCTTTTAACCGCAAGGCCGATCGAGCCGCCCATCAATCCCACACCGATTATTGTAATCTTATTAAATCGCCTCATATCTCTCTTCCAACTGCCGTCGCCACCGCTTCCAGTTCGTCCATCAGTTTCGCGAAATTCTCCGGCCATAACGATTGTTCGCCGTCCGAAAGCGCCTCTTCCGGATTCGGGTGCACCTCTATCATGAGCCCGTCCGCGCCGGCCGCAACCGCCGCCTTGGCGCATGGCCCGACCAGGCCCCACTTTCCAGTGGCATGGGAAGGGTCCGCTATTATGGGAAGATGGCTCAAATTCTTTATCAACGGGATGGCGTTTATATCGAATGTGAAGCGCGTGGCGTCCTCAAACGTTCTTATCCCTCTTTCACAGAGTATGACATTAAAGTTGCCCTCCGAAAGTATATACTCGGCCGACATGAGGAACTCCTTTACCGTGCTCGACATGCCGCGTTTCAGGAGCGCCGGCTTTTTGGACTTGCCAACCTCCTTAAGCAGGTTAAAATTCTGCATGTTCCTGGCGCCTATCTGGATTATATCGGCGTATTTCGACACCATGTCTATATCGCGGACATCCATCAGTTCCGTGACTATCTTCAGCCCCGTCTCCTTCTTGGCCTTGGCGAGATATTTCAGGCCCTTCTCACCCAGCCCCTGGAACGCGTACGGCGAAGTCCTGGGCTTGAAGGCCCCACCTCTCAATATGTCCGCGCCGGCGGATTTGACCTTCTTCGCGATGTTTATCAGGAGTTTTTCATTCTCCACTGAACACGGGCCGGCCATGACTACCAGATTTTTGGCGCCTATCTTCACATCGTCGCCCAGGTCGACGATAGTATCGTCCTTTTTAAAATCCCGCGAGGCGAGTTTATAGGGTTTGAGGATCGACAGAACCTTCTCTACTCCGGGAAATACCTCCAGCGGCTGCGACCTTAATACATCCTCTTCGCCTATGACGCCTATTATGGTCCTCTCAACACCGCTCGAGACCCAGGGCTTGAGGCCCAGCTTCTTTACCTTGAATACTATGTGGTCTATCTGTTTCTTCGTTGCGTCCGGACGCAGAACTATAATCATGAGATCACCTCTTTTAACGCTTTGACGAACTTCCTATCCTCTTCACGCGTCCCGACCGTGACGCGTATGAACGTATCCCATCCCCAAGCCTTCATGTCACGCACTATGACGCCTTTCCTCAATAAGGCATTGAAGACCTCCTTAGAATCCTTCTTCACATCCACGATGATGAAGTTTGTCGCGCTCGGGACGTATCTCAAACCCATCTTTTTGAAAGCCGAGTATAAAAATTCTTTTTCCCTTTCGGTATGCGTCAGCGTCTTCTTCAAAAAACTTTTGTCGTCGAGCGCCGCCACGGCGGCAACTTGAGCCAGTAGATTGACATTAAACGGCTCTCTCGTCTTCTCCATGTAGCCGATAACCTGAGGATTCGAGATACCGTAGCCGATCCTTAAACCCGCCAGCCCATAAGCCTTGGAGAACGATCTTGCCACTATGAGGCCGGGCCTGTCGAGATAGTCCAATCCGTTCGGATAATCCTTAAAAGAGAAATCGGCAAACTCGAAGTATGCCTCGTCCAGAAAGACGATGACGCTTTCCGGAAGGCCGCTCAAGAAATCCTCCAACTCCTTCCTGTTGACATAAGTGCCGTTCGGGTTGTCCGGATTCGCTATGAAGACCATCTTCGTATTATCCGTCACCACGCTCTTCATCGCCTTAAGGTCATGCCTGAAATCCTTCGTGTGCGGGACGAATTTTACCGCGGCGTCCTGTATCTGGGATACTATGTCGTAGATGAGAAATGTCGGCCGGGCTATCACGACCTCGTCGCCTTTATTCACGAAGGTCCTGACCGCCATGCATATGACCTCGTCGGAACCGTTCCCGAAAATGAGGCTCTCCGGCTTCACCTTCAATCTCCTGGACAACTTCTGCCTGAGATAGAAACTGGATGAGTCTGGATATCTGTTCAGGTTCTTCAGATTTTTCCGTATGGCGGCTAACGCCTCCGGGGACGGTCCGAAGCAGTTCTCGTTGGAGGCTAGCTTCACGACCTCCTCAAGCCCCAACTCCCTCTGGACCTCCTCTATCGGCTTTCCCGGAACGTATTGTTTTACGTTCAGTATGTTAGGCCTCACTCTATTCTTCATCCCTTTATCCTAATCCTTCCCTGCCTTCGGATACGAACCGAGTATTTTAAGGTACGCCGCTTCGTCTTTCAACTCTGCCAGCGCCCTGGCGATCTTGGGATCGCGGTAATGGCCCTCCATGTCTACGAAGAAAAAGTATTCCCATACCCTGGTCTTCGAAGGCCTCGACTCTATCTTGGTCAGGTTTATCCTGTTCTTCTTGAAAGGCACGAGTATGTCATGCAGCGCCCCGACCTTATCCTTTATGGTCAACATCACGGATGTCTTGTCGTCCCTGGTCGGATTGGCATCTTTCGTACCTATTACAAGGAACCTCGTCACGTTGTGCGGGCTATCCTCTATTGAAGCATAAAGGGTCTTCAACCCGTACTTCCGGCCGGCCAGTTTACTGGCGATACACGCCGCGCCCTTTTCGCGCGAAGCTATCATCGCCGCTTTGGCGGTGGAGGCCACTTCTACCAACTCCACCCGGGGAAGGTTCGCTTCCAGCCAAAGCCTGCACTGGCCGAATACCTGGTCCTTGGAATATATCTTTTTTATCCTGCTCTTATCAGACTCTTTTGACAGGAGGTCGTGCGAAATCTCTAAAAATACCTCCGAACAGATCTTCAGGTCCGAATCTATGAACATGTCGAGAGTGTGGTTCACGGCACCCTCGATGGAATTCTCTATCGGCACTACACCGTAATCCGCTCTCTCTTTTTCCACGTCACTGAATACGTCTTTTATGGTAGCGCAACCTACGTAATTTACACTGGAGCCGAATTTTTTGAGGCTCGCCAGGTGCGTGAATGTGAATTCCGGGCCGAGATACGCTATGGTGAGAGGTTTTTCCAGTTCCAGAGAGCCGGACATTATCTCCCTGTATATGGCCTTTACAGCGGCGCTTGACAAGGGGCCCTTATTCCCGGATACGACTTTTTTATAGACGTCCTTTTCCCTGTCGGGAACGTAGACGGACTCTTTGCGCTTCGCCTTCTGTTTGCCTATATCCAGCGTCAGTTCGGCGCGAGCGCTCAAAAGGTCCAGTATCCTGGAGTCTATCAGGTCTATCTTACGTCGTATTGCCTTTAGGTCCATCGTTCACCTCCTCAAGCTTGCCGGTCTCGGTATTTAGCACTTCTTTCTTCTCGGCCTCTTTGACAAAATCGAGGTCCGTCTCTTTGAACTCCTTCAATATGGGGAGCTCTTCCAGCGATTTGAGGCCGAAGTGCTGAAGAAACTCGTTGGTCGTCCCATACAGTATGGGCCTGCCGGGCGCATCCACTCTGCCCTTTGTCCTGATAAGATTGCGCTCTTCAAGAGTGTGCAGTACTCCATCCACGTTGACCCCCCTTATAACCTCTATGTCGCTTCGCGTGAGCGGTTGTTTATACGCTATTATGGCGAGCGTCTCCAGGGCCGGCCCGGTAAGCTTGTCGGGCGGACGCTTGTAGAGCGCCGATATCCACTTGCTGTACATGGGATCCGTCAGCATCTGAAAACCGCCCGCTATCTCCTTGATCGCGAAACTCCTGTTCGTAGAGGCATACTCTTTATTCAGTTCCTCTATGTATACCCTTATCTCGGCATGTTCGACCTCTTTCACCACGTCCTTCAGCGCCTCTATCGATACGGGCTTGTCGCTTACAAATAATAACGCCTCTATAACCTGCTTAATTCTCTCTTTATCCATTTGTATTCCCTGCCGGTTTTATCGATTCCGTATTTCTTATTATCTCTATATTGCCGAACGGCTCCACCTGCCGCACGATCACCTCTTTGATCCTTATCAGTTCCAGGAGCGCCAGAAATATGGTTATCACTTCGAATTTATTCTTCGCCTTCTTGAAAAGTTCCGTGAAAAGCATCGTGGGCGTCTCGACCATCACGTGTAAAATGTCATGCATCTTCTCGGAGACGGTGAACTCGTCCTTCACGACCTGGTGGAAGGCGCCTTTCGGGACATCCTTCAGGACCTTGGTAAAGGCCGTGATAAGGTCGAAGAGGCTCGCCTCAAAAAATTCATCCTCGGAAGGCGGGACATCATCCAGGTTGATCCCGACGCGCGGGAAAAAATGCTTCTGGTGCGATTCCATGTGGGCAAGCTCTCCGGCCGCCTCTTTGAACTTCTTGTATTCGAGAAGCCGCTTGACGAGCTCCGCCCTCGGATCCTCTTCCTGTTCTTCGGGTTCGAGCTGGTCGGGCGGCAAGAGCATCCTGGACTTGATATGTATCAAAGTCGCCGCCATGACCAAAAATTCCCCGGCAATGTTGAGGTCGAGCAATTTCATGAACTCGAGATATTCCAGGTACTGGTCGGTGATCTTGGATATGGGAATGTCGTATATGTCGAGCTCTTCTTTTTTTATGAGATAGAGCAAAAGGTCCAGCGGGCCTTCGAATACATCCAGTTTTACTTTATAACTCATCGTTTAGACTGCCAGATTGACTAACCGCTTCACTTCGTCCATCGTCTGTGACGCGGTTTCGCGCGCTTTTTTCGCGCCGGTCCTCAATATATCCTCTATGACGGAGTCCGATAATTTCGCCCTGCGCTCCCTTATGGGGGCAAGGTAGTCTATCAGGATCTTCGCGAGGCGTTTCTTGCATTCCGTGCATCCTATCGCGGCGCCTTCGCACCAGTTCCTGACCTCATTCCTCATCTTCTCATCTGCGAATATCGCATAATAACTGAATGCGTTGCAGGTGTCCGGATGGCCCTTGTCCTTCAGGTAGATCCTCTTGGTATCCGTAATCAGCTGCGACACCTTCTTCTCTATGGTCTCCGGCGAGTCGGAAAGCGCGATGAAATTGCCGAGCGACTTCGACATCTTCTTATTATCCAGGCCAAGTAATTTAGGTGTCTTGGTCAGGATAGGTTCCGGCTCCGGGAACAGTTTCTTATTATATAGCGAGTTGAACCTTCGGATTATTTCACGCGTCAATTCGAGATGCGGTAACTGGTCTATACCCACCGGTACGGAATCCGCCTTGTAGAGCGCGATATCCGCGGCCTGAAGCACCGGATAGCCCAAAAACCCGTAAGTAGTGAGTTCGCGCCCTTTCAGCTCCCGCAGCTGCTCCTTGTAGGTAGGGCACCTCTCGACCCACGACAGCGGCGTCAGGTCCGAAAAGACCATCGCCAGTTCCAGGTGCTCCGGCACGTGGGATTGTATGAATATCACCGACCTCTCCGGGTCTACACCAGCGGCGATAAAATCCCGCGCCGCCTCATAGGAATTCTCTGCCATGCCCTTCGGGTTCTCGTATTCACTCATCAGGGCGTGCCAGTCGGCGACCATGTAAAAACAATGGTAGGATTCCTGCAATTTGACCCAATTGCTCAGCGCTCCTACCAGATGGCCCAGATGAAGTCTGCCCGTGGGCCTCATCCCGCTCAAGATTCGTTTCTTCATTTCCTGGAGTCGAGCCTCCTCGCGACCTTCTCTATCTGATAGACCTCTATGAGGTCTCCCGCCTTTATATCATCGTGCCTGTCCAGGCCTATCCCGCATTCGAAATTTTCCGCCACTTCGCGCGCGTCGTCCTTGAAGCGTTTCAACGAAGCTATCTTTCCCTGATAGACGACCTCTTTATCGCGTATGAGTTTCGCGATGCCGTTGCGTACGATCTTACCCCGCACCACCATGCAGCCCGCGATCGTGCCGGCCTTCGTCACCTTGAAGACCTGTTTCACATTAGCCCTTCCCACAAACACTTCTTTCGAGACGGGCTCCAGCAACCCTTCCATCGCCGCGACTATATCCTGGATCGCCTCATATATTATACCGTATAATTTTATTTCGACGCCTTCCTTGGCGGAGACGGCTTCCGCCTTCTCGTCCACGCGCACATTGAAACCGAGTATGACCGCGTTCGAAACGAGCGCAAGCATCACGTCCGATTCATTTATATTACCCACATCTGCATGGACGACGTTTATCTTGACGTCCTTGGTGTTCAGATCCATGAGAGATTCCTCAAGCGCCTCTATGGAACCCTGCACGTCCCCTTTAATCAATATCGCAAGTTCCTTGACCCCGCCTTCTTTCATCTGTTTATAGAAGTCTTCCAGCGTCGTCCTCTTGGCCGCCCTCAATTTTTTCGACCTCTCTTCGTCCTGCTTCAACACCGAAAGGATCCGCGCTTTCTTCTCGTCCTTTACCACGAAGA
>JAQUQN010000024.1 GCA_028716065.1 Candidatus Omnitrophota bacterium | reverse complement strand
CCCGATGCCCGGGAACGCCCCCGGCGTGTCGATAAAAATTACTATGGGAAGATTGAATTTTTCGCCCAGCTTCATGATCCTCATGGCCTTCCGGTAACCTTCCGGATGTGCGCTCCCGAAGTTCCTGGCAAGATTCTCCTTGGTGTCCTTTCCCTTCTGGTGGCCTATGATCATGATCTTCTCGCCGTCGATCGTCGCGCAGCCGCCGACTATCGCTTTATCGTCGGAAAAATGCCTGTCCCCGTGTATCTCCATAAAATCGGTCATCATCATCTCTATATAGTCCAGTGTATATGGCCTTCTGGGATGGCGCGCCAGCTGAACCCGCTGCCACGGGGTAAGATTCTGATAGACCTCTTTCTTGATCTGAGAGAGCTTCTCTTCCAGCTTCTTGACTTCACTGGTTATATCGAGGTCCTCCTTGGCCGTAAGGCCTTTCAGTTCCTCTATCTTACGTTCCAGCTCTATTATGGGTTTCTCAAAATCGAGACCCGGCATCATCGCCATCTTCGCTCTCCGTCATCTTTGACGCTTAATCTATTATAACCACTTCCGTCCCTTCGGGGACTATGGTATATAATTCTTCGACTTCCGTATTCCTCATCCTGACGCAACCGGCCGTCACGTTCTTGCCTATGGATCCGGGATCTGTCGTTCCGTGAATACCGTACCCGCGCCTGGATATGCCCAGCCATCTGGACCCCAGGATATTCTTGGGACTGCCGGCAGGTATTACAGCTCCGGCGGTATACCACGGCGGGTTCGGGACTTTATTCACTATCTTGAATGCGCCGACCGGTGTAGAATTGTTGAGCCCCGTAGAAACCCTGTAGGTCTTGATCGGTTTTCCGTCCGCCTTGAGCGTCAATATGCACTGCGATTTGTCCACTACTATGCTGAACTTTACGGTCGGGACCTTCAGTTCCTGCCCGACCAGGATCGTGCTGGTCTTCAGATTATTGATCTTTGAGATAAACTCTATCGTCGTATTGTACTTTTGGGATATCTTCTTTAAACTGTCTCCTTTTTGGACCTTATAAATTACGGAATTGTCGGTTACGGCGGGAGAGAAAAGGATCTTTATATTCATATTCTCGACCGCTTCCTGCGCCCTGGCCACGTTATTGGAAGACGGAAACTTTTCTATTACCCTTTGATAGGCCTCCTTGGCCCTGGAAAAATCCCCCTTCTTTTCGTAAATCGACCCCAGCAGGAAAAGGCCCAATTCCGTCTGAGGGGCCGTCGGATACTGGGAGGCCAGGCTCGCAAGGCTCTTTATGGCCGTCTCATCATCACCCCTGGCCGATGATGTTTCGGCCTCATGAAGCAGCGAGGAAGGATTGTTCGCTCCTATCTTGCCTATACTTTTGGAGACATCTGAATGTATGGCTTTATAAATTAAAAATATACCTGCCAGGCACAAGAGAATTACGGCGAGAGTTATCAAAACTTTTTTCTTCATCATTTTTACGATTATTTATAGAACAACAGCGAGATAACTATCCCGAGCGCAAAGCCGGCAAATACTTCTACGGGTGTATGTCCGAGGAACTCTATCAGCTTCTTCTCATCCAGTTGCTTCTTCCAATATATGTCATCCAATATCTTATTCAAGAGCATGGCCTGTTTGCCTGATGAACGTCTCACTCCCTGCGCGTCAAACATGACTATAAAATTGAAGACCACGGCCAGTGTGAATATAGCCGAATCGAAACCGTAGATTATACCTATTGAGGTGGCAAGAGATGAAGTGCATGCTACGTGGGAACTGGGCATGCCTCCGGTGCCGGCAAACCACCTGAAATTAAACCTCTTCTCTCTCAAAACACCAAGGATGACCTTTATGGTTTGAGCGATTATCCAGGCGGCAGCGGAGGTCCAAAATATGTAATTTCTTCCGAATTCTAACAGGTATGTCATAATTTACAGTATTATATTATAATTAATCACATATTTCAATACTAATAAAGGCGCTGAGCCATTCTTCAACTCCTTATCAGGGCAAGGGCTTCCGCCCTTGTCTTTTCGTTGCGCCTGAATACGCCCCTGACAGCGCTCGTGACCGTCAGGACGCCGGGTTTCTTTACGCCGCGCATGCTCATGCAGAGATGTTCCGCCTCGATCACGACAAGCACGCCCTTGGGTTTTAATTTCTGCATTATGATATCCGCTATGTCGGTAGTCAGGCGTTCCTGTACCTGCAGCCTTTTCGAGAAGATGTCCACTACACGGGCCAATTTACTCAAACCCGTCACCCTGTTGCTGCTCGGAATATACGCGACGTGCGCTTTCCCTATGAAAGGCAGGAGGTGATGTTCGCAGACAGAATATAGCGGTATCCCCTTTAACAGAATTATCTCATCATGGTCCTTCTCGAAGACCACTTCGAGTTCCTTCCTGGGATCGAGCCTGGTTCCTCCCAATATCTCCTCGTACATGTCCGCCACTCGCCTCGGAGTATCCTTTATATCGTGTCTGGCGGGATTCTCTCCGACAGCCAGCAATATCTCCCTGACCGCCTTCTCTATCCGTTTCTTATCCATCGCTTCTCCTCCAAATCCTTAGCCTAAACCTAAGCCTTAACCTAAGCCTTGACCTTAACCTCAGCCTTGCCCTTCTTATCTATTGCTGCGTTCTTTATTTCCCTATGCAGAACTTATCAAAAATCCTGTCCAGTATATCCTCGGAAACGGACTTGCCGATTATCAGGCCGAGGTTGAATATGGCCTCATTCAAATCCACGGAAATCAATTCGGGTGAAGACCCACTTTTTAAAAGCTCATTCACCGAAAGCATATTGTCGAACGATTTATCAAGCAGCTCTTTGTGCCTGATGTTCGTGACGATGGCCCCTTCGCCCTGCCGGATCTTCCCGCTCCACACGGCTTCGGCTATCGTCCTTTCCAGGATATCTATGTTAGTCTTGGACTTTACCGATATCTCGATTATAACATCTTTTCCGAAGACCTCCTTAATTTTTTTCCTGTCTATATTCACCGGAAGGTCCATCTTATTCAATACCACTATCTTCTTCCTGCCTTCCGCCATTTTACCGATTTCGTAGTCTTTATCCTCAATCTTTGTGGAAGCGTCCAGGACCAGGAGCACCAGATCCGCCATCTCCAGATAATTCTTGCTGCGTTTCACGCCTTCCTTCTCGACCATGTCCAGGCTTTCCACTATTCCGGCGGTATCTACGATCCTCATGGGGATGCCTTTTATATTTATCATCTCTTCGACGGCATCCCTGGTCGTTCCTGGTACCGGTGTAACGATGACCCTGTCGCGTTTCAGAAGGAGGTTCATGAGGCTCGATTTCCCTACATTGGGTTTACCGCAGATGACGGCCAGCACGCCTTCTCTCAGGACCACGCCTTCTTCGAAAGTATCTTTCAGGGCCTTCATTCTCTTCAATACGGACTCCGATTTTTTAAACACCTCTTTTGTCAATATATCGATCTCTTCGTCCGGAAAATCTATCGATGCCTCGATATCTGAGGCTATGTCTATAATCTCTTCTCTTGAGCCCTCCACGGCCTTTGAGAGGTCTCCGTCCAGTTGATACATCGCGGCCTTGAGCGAACTCTGGGTCTTGGCCCTTATCACATCGAGCACCGCCTCGGCCTGCACCAGGTCTATCCTGCCGTTCAAAAAGGCCCTCTTCGTGAATTCTCCGGGCTCGGCCATGCGCGCGCCCCTTTTAACGACAAGGCCCAATGTCCTCTTGAGCGCCTCTATTCCGCCGTGACAATTTATCTCCACGATATCTTCTTTCGTGTAACTCTTCGGCGCCCGCATTACGGTGAGAATCACCTCATCGATAACTTTTTTTTCCTTGCCATTCTCAATCACATGCCCATAATGCGTCGTAAAACTACCGAACCGCGATGGTCGTCCGCCGTCTTTCGAAATAAATATCTCATCCGCCATCTGTAACGCCTTGGAGCCGCTCAGACGCACGATGCCGATGCCACCCTCGCCTATCGGAGTGGAAATAGCTGCTATGGTATCATCCAAACTATTCTTATACATCTGCGGCCATCCGTGGATTCTTCTCCATGAACACCTTCGCTTCCCCTACGACAAATAACGATCCCGTTACAAGGACGAGGTCTTCGGGGGAGGCTTTCGACAGGGCGAATTTCATTGCATCACAGACATTCGAAGTCAGGCGCGTATCCATTCCGCTTTTCATGCGTCTCTTTATTTCCGAAGGCTCAAGCGCCCTATCGGCGAGGGCGGACTTGGTCAATACCACTGAATTGCTCACCGGTAAGAGTTCGGCCAGCATGCCGTCTATATCCTTATCCTTCGAGACCCCCAATACCAGAATTATCCTTTCGTGCCTGAATATCTTCTTCACGTTTTCGGCCAGCACGCCGGCGCTGGCACGGTTCTGCGCGCCGTCGAATACTACCAGAGGCCTATTCCCCACTACCTCGAGCCTCCCTTCCCATTGCGCGGCTTCAATACCTTCGCTGACCGCCCGGGTAACTATGGGAATGCCTTTAGACTCCAGTACTTCCGTTATGCCTATCGCGGTGGCTGCATTTACCATTTGATGCGAGCCCAAAAGCCTGCTTTTTAAATCTCTGTATTCCCGCAGCCTGCCGTGGACTTTAAAACTCTCGAAATCCGGCCCGCACCTTAACTCTTCGTATATCACATCTCTTCCTATCAGCACGAGTTCCGATCCTCTTTCCTCGCAAACCTTTTTGATCACCTCTAGCGCCTCATCTTCCTGAGGCGCCGAGACACATGTAATTCCTTCCTTTATGATACCGGCCTTCTCAGCCGCTATCGCACTTAAACTATTGCCCAGCCTCTCGGTATGCTCAAGACTTAAAGGCGTTATGGCCGAGACTAAAGGTTCTATTATATTGGTGGCGTCAAGCCTTCCGCCCAGGCCTACTTCATATACGGCAAAATCGACTCTTTGCTCTTTAAAATACAGATATGCCAGGGCTGTATATACCTCAAAAAAGGTCGGCCGCTCTTTAACACGAGGTGTCTCCACCACAGCTTTTATTTTTTCCGTTAAACGACGGATAGATTCTTCTTCGATGAGATCCTGATTTATCCTGATACGTTCACGAAAGGATATCAGGTGGGGTGACGTGTAAAGCCCTGTCCTGAAGCCCGACTTCTGAAGTATGGAATGGGCGAAGGCCGCGGTCGAGCCCTTGCCTTTCGTTCCGGCGATGTGGATGGATTTTATCTCTTGTTGAGGATCACCGAGAAGATGGCACAATCTTCTCATCCTTTCGAGATCCACACTATTCTTATAATCGTAGTCGTTTATCTTCTCGTAGTCTATGAAGGTTTCGAGATACTTGAGAGCTTCGGGATAGGTCATGATAGAAGTAAGTCTTAGTGTTTAAAGTGCCTCACTCCCGTGAAGACCATCGCGATGCCGAGCTTATCGGCCATCTTTATGACCTCCTGGTCGCGGATGGACCCTCCCGGCTGTATTATCGCTACGACTCCGGATTTGGCAGCCTGCTCGATGCCGTCTTCCTTGGGAAAGAAGGCGTCGCTGGCCAGTGTAGAACCCTTGGACCTTGGACCTGCCTTTTGCGCGGATATCATCACGGAATCCACTCTCGACATCTGGCCTGCGCCCACTCCGACTGTCTTCGTTCCCTGGCACAATACGATGGAGTTCGACTTCACGTGCTTTGCCACCGTCCACCCGAACATGAGCGACTTCAGCTGTTCTTCGGTAGGTTTGACCTTGGTCACGAATTTCAGATCGGCCCTGTCCAGAATTACCGTGTCTCTATCCTGTACCAGAAGTCCGCCCACGACCTTCTTCATGTCCTTGTCTGCCGCTTTCGGCTTGCTACCGAAATTCTTCACTTCCAGGAGCCTTAAATTCTTCTTCGTCTTCAAGGCCTCCAGCGCCTTCGCTTCATAGGAAGGCGCTATTATACATTCTACGAAATCGGCTTCTTTAAGAATGGTATCGGCAAGCTCCGGATCTACTGTTCTATTAACGCCCACGATGCTCCCGAAGGCGCTCAAGCGATCACAGTCCAAAGCATCTATGTAGGCCTGCTTCAGTGTCTTGGCGGCGGCCGTTCCGCAGGGGTTTGTATGCTTAATAACTGTAGCGGCGGGCTCATCGAATTCTTTTACTATCTCGAGCGCCGCGTTCAGGTCTATTATATTGTTGAATGACAATTCCTTTCCATGCAGCTGCACGGCATTCGATACGCTGGGTTCGCCCACTCCTTCATCTTTATAAAATGCCGCCTTCTGAAAAGGATTCTCCCCGTATCTTAAGTCCTGCAGTTTCTTGAATTTTAAATTCAGGTTTTCCTGAAACTCTTCCCCTTTCCCATGGTCCCTTGACCCTGGCCCCTTTAAATACTGATATATTGCCGCATCGTAAGCCGAGGTCCTGCCTAATACCTTTACCCCCAATTCTACAAGAAGCTCTTCTGATACACTTCCGCCATTCTTTTCCAGGTCATCGATGACCCTCTTATAATCCGACGGGTCGCATATCACACATACCGATTTGTGGTTCTTGGCGGCGCTGCGCAGCATCGAAGGCCCTCCGATATCGATATTCTCTATGGCCTCTTCCAGTTTCACGCCGGGTTTTGCCACCGTCTTCTCGAAAGGATAGAGGTTCACCACGACCATGTCTATCAGGCCTATATC
Source organism: Candidatus Omnitrophota bacterium (assembly GCA_028716065.1). Taxonomy (GTDB): domain Bacteria; phylum Omnitrophota; class Gorgyraeia; order 2-01-FULL-45-10; family 2-01-FULL-45-10; genus JAQUQN01. Next base: position 6,048 of record JAQUQN010000024.1, on the reverse strand, counting down.
GTGCTTCTTCACGGTCTCCATGTGTTCCTTATTTTCCCTCAAGGCCAGGAGCCCGCCGTGTATTTTCGGGTGGAGCGTCTTTACCCTGCCGTCCAGCATCTCGGGAAACCCCGTATGCTGTGAGACCTCTTTTACCGGTATGCCTAAGTCTTTTATCATCTTCGCCGTGCCTCCGGTCGAGAGGATCTCCACTGAGAATTTATTCAAGGCCTTCGCGAGCGCCTCGAGTCCTGTCTTGTCAGAAACGCTTATCAATGCTCTTTTTACTTTCACTTCTCATCCCTTTCCTTTTTTTGCCTTGCCCTGATTGGCAACCGCTTCCATCGCCTTCTTCACTTCTTCCGGATCTCCCAGATAATAACTCTTCACGGGCTTCAGATCATCTGTAAGCTCATAGACGAGCGGTAGTCCCGTAGGAATATTGAGGCTCACTATATCTTTATCGGACACGTTGTCGAGATATTTCACCAGGGCCCTGAGGCTGTTCCCGTGGGCCGCGATTATGACGCGCTTGCCGCTTTTGACAGCCGGGGCTATAGTTTCATGCCAATAAGGCAGGAACCTCGCGACCGTATCTTTCAAACATTCGGTAAGAGGGATATCCTTTACATCCAGGTCTTTATAACGCGGGTCATTGGCAGGTGAACGCGGATCGTTCTTCTCGAGGGCCGGAGGAGGGACATCGTAACTTCGCCTCCATATGAGAACCTGCTCCTCGCCGAATTTCGCGGCCATCTCGGACTTGTTAAGCCCCTGGAGCGCGCCGTAATGCCTCTCGTTCAGCCTCCATGAATTCATCACCGGTATCCACATCAGGTCCATCTTGTCCATGACGATCCAGAGCGTCCTTATCGCCCTCTTTAACACGGATGTATACGCGATATCGAATACGAACTTCTCTTTCTTGAGGACATCGCCGGCCTTGTTCGCCTCTATGACCCCTTTCTCGGACAGGTCCACATCGGTCCAGCCCGTGAAGCGGTTCTCCTTGTTCCAGGTGCTTTCGCCATGCCGCAGCAATACGATCTTCTTCATCTTGGCTATCTCCTTTTGATTTTCAGGGAATTGTATTTTAACACAAACGCGGCCTAAACGCAATCGGGAGGGCAATTTTTTGGAAACAAATTTTTTAGGGTCCTGCCACTCCCTCGCCTTTTGTCCTCCTTGCAGCCCATGGGGTTCACAATAGACAAAGTGTATAGCTAATTGGTGTCTGTATGTCCGCCAGGATTGCCTGCAACAGGACTATCTAAAGCTGGGGCGCGGGCTTACCATCATGCAATCCTGTAGCGGCGGACACCCCCATCCCATGGGCTGCTTGTCCGGGCAAAAGGCTGCGGTCGTGTCACCTTAAAAAATTTTTCACACCCTGCAATACATTAAAAAATTAGGAACGATTACCGTTTCTCAAAAATGGTCGGGGGCCCTGGCTTCTATTTGCTTCTTCTATTTCCTATTCATAAAATCTTGAAATCACAAATTGTGACTTCAAGATTAAGGTCGCAATCTGCGACCTTAAAAAGAAGTGGCAAGGCTCACTTATTATTCGTAAATTTTTTCGGCTTCTTACTGATGGCGGAACTTTTGTGGTAAGCCGGAGCGACTGTATAAAAATGCGATACATTATGGCGGTCCAGGCTTTACCATCGCATTTTTATTCACAGTCCCGTTACATGCCTAATGTAACGGGACGGCAAGCGGAGGCGGCCACAAAAGTAAACGCCTGCTTACCTAAAGCCGAAAAAAATTGATTGAAGAATGGCTTGCTTCCTCTATAATATACCCCATGGCTACATCTCTATATATCCATATACCTTTCTGTAAGCGCAAGTGTCTTTACTGCGATTTTTACAGCGTCATTTACGACAATGGCCTCGCCACGGCATATATCGACGTTCTCATTCCGCAAATAGAAGGCCTCAATCAACAATTTTCGACAATCTATATTGGTGGCGGCACGCCGACAGCGCTGGAGGAGACGCTATTGAGTAAATTATTGAAATCGCTTCAAAAATGCCTCAAACAAGATACCGAATTCACGATCGAGGCGAATCCGGAAAGCCTCGATGAGGATAAAGTAAAGTTGTTCCTGGATTCAGGGATAAACCGGTTGAGCATCGGCGCCCAATCCTTCAGGGACAAGAAATTGAGGATGCTGGGAAGGATCCATGATTCACGGAAGGCAAAAGAAGCGGTCTGGCTCGCCTCAAAAAGAGGTTTTAAAAACATAGGTATCGACCTGATATTCGGGGTCTGGGAAGAGAATATCGAGGCATGGAAAAAAGAGATCGAGGAGGCAGTGAAATTACCCTTAACGCACATCTCGTCTTACAGTCTCACGTATGAAAAATCCACTCCGTTATTCGAGGCGGTGAAGAATGGCAGCGTGAAGCCGCTCGCGGACGATCTCGCCGCCGGCATGTATGAGGCTGCCATCGAGGGCCTTGCCGTACGCGGATTCGGCCAATACGAAGTGTCGAACTTCGCCAAAGCCGGCTATGAGTGCAGGCATAATCTGAATTATTGGAATAATAATTCTTACATGGGACTGGGAGCCTCTGCCGTCTCCTATATAGATGGTGTCAGAGAAGCGAATATCCGTGATGTCGGGGAATATATAAGAAGGATGGAGATGAAAAAGACGCCTGTTGTTTCAAGCGAGAAACTCTCACCCGTAAGACGTGCTAAGGAAACGGCGGCCGTTAAGATAAGGACCAGGGATGGCATAGACTTTGCCTGGTTTAAAGAAAAGACCGGTTTCGATTTTCAGGAACTCGAAAAGAGGGCCATCCCGAAATTGATCGAAAACGGCCTATTAAAATATAGGAAGGAGAACGGCATTCTAACAGGCGTACATCTAAAGCGGAAAGGATTATTGCTCTGCGATATGGTATCGAGCGAATTTTTGTAGTCGTCGTCCGACGTTTTCCCAAATAAAAAAGAGGCGCTTTGTACAAAGCGCCTCTTTTTTTAACCAGTTTATATTCTTATTTCTTCAGCTGGTTTATCAGATCCGATACGTATTTTCCCGCGATATCCTTACAGCCAAGGCCGAATGCCAGGGCTATACCGATACCGATCGATGCGAGGACAACATTAACCGCCAGAGCGATCAATGCCGTGGCAACGTTCAGCTGTTGAATTGCAATTATCGTAGCGAAGATAATCAGTATGACCTGCGTTATCTTGCCAAGCAGCTTGGCATTGCCTAAGCCCGCATTGCTCATCGAAGTACGCACTATTGCCCCCATGAAACCTGCCAGGAACGACCCCAATACCAGCACGAATATCGCCGATATTATATTGGGCACATATTCGACCAGCCTGGACAAGAGATCCGCGGCAATCGTAAGGTTCAGGGCGTTCAGAGCCGTGACAAAAGAGATAAGCACAACCACCCAATATACGATAGCGCCAAACAGTTCGGAGAGCGTCATTTTTATGTCACCCTGAGCCAGTATGTTAGTGATACCGGCCTTGTCGCTCGCCATATCCAATTTTACCGTCCTGAGCACTTTCGTAACCATAGTCTCAAGAAGCTTCGCTATCATCCAACCGATTATAAGTATTGCTATGGCGCCTAGCAGGGTAGGGATATAACTCCCTATCTTTATCACCATTGCCTTGACAGGATCAGCAACAACTACTGTCAACCAATTCATAAAGCACCTCCCTCTTTAATTATAAGTAAGTTTACCATATAATTAGGATTTGGCAAGGGTTGAGGTCTTTTTATTTGATACCTTACTTTAGCCACACTTAGAATAGCCGCAGGATTTACAGACCATGCAACCTTCTATATGCCATAGAGCGCTTCCGCAATCCGGGCATACTCCTACTATATTTGCCACCTTAACATCCGTTGCCTTAAAAGACGCCCCCGACTCTTGTGCTTCAATCACTTTTTCCGGTTCTGACTTTACTATATTTAACTGACTACGCGGCGATTTATCTTTAACACTATGCATGCTTCTCTCTATGGCGCGGGCTATCGCATCGCTGCAGGAGAATATCCTTCCGCCCTTTTCCCAACTTGGCGAAGGGCACCTTATACCACGTAATTGCTCTATTATAGAATTGGTCTCTATACCTGACCTGAACGCCAGGGAGACAAGCCTCCCTATCGCTTCCAGTTGGCTCATCGCGCAACCTCCGGCCTTACCCATGTGCATGAATACCTCAAAGGGCAGGCCTTTTTCATCCTCATTTATCGTGATATAGAGGTTGCCACATCCTGTAGCTATCTTGGTTGTGGTACCGACAGTAACTACCGGCCGCGGCCTCGGGATGATCTTTACTATGGCAGCCTGCTTATCGCCTTCCTTGGCTTGAGATTTATTCAATACCTGCTCTTCCCTCGACTTGTCCCTATATATGGTCACGCCCTTGCAACCCATTTCATTGGCCAGGATATAGATCTTATGCACGTCATCAACGGTAGCTTCAGCCGGAAGATTGACCGTCTTGGATACCGCGTTATTTGTATATTTCTGGAACGCCGCCTGCATCTTTATATGCCAGATGGGATCGATATCATGCGCCGTGACAAAGACCCTTTGAATATCCTCCGGAATATCTTTCAAACCCTCGATCGTCCCTTTTTCGGCTATCAGCTCCATGAGCTCGGGCGAATAGAACCCCATCTGCTTGGCGACTTCCTTGAAATAGGGATGCACCTCCACGAGCCGCGTATTATCCATTATATTCCGCACGTATGAAATGGCGAAGATGGGCTCTATCCCGCTTGATGAATTCGCGATTATCGAAAGTGTTCCGGTCGGCGCTATGGTCGTCAGGGTCGCGTTCCTTAAAGGCCTTGCCCCTTCGTTCTCAAACAGGCTGCCCTTGAAATTGGGGAATGCCCCTCTTTTATCAGCCAGCCTTTCCGATGCCAAGCGCGCCTTATCGAGAATAAATTTCATGACGTCTTCCGCCAGGCGGATCGCCTCGTCGGAATCGTAGCTGACACGGAGCATGAGAAGCATGTCCGCGAAACCCATTACGCCCAACCCTATCTTGCGGTTCGTTTTTGTCGTCTGGGCTATCCTTTCCAGGGGGTAGGAGTTCATGTCTATCACGTTATCCAGGAAATGGACCGCCTTATGGACCACCTCACCGAGGCGTTCCCAGTCCATGCTGCCGCCTGACACGAACTTTGAAAGATTTATCGAACCGAGATTGCAGCTCTCGTATGGCAATAACGGTTGTTCTCCACAAGGGTTCGTAGATTCTATCTCGCCCGCCTTCGGCGTTGGGTTATCCTTGTTCATCCTGTCGAGGAATATCATTCCGGGTTCGCCGTTCTTCCACGCCATCTTGACCATGAGGTCCAATACCTCTTTGGCGTTCAGTTTTCCGACGGCCTTTTTGGAACGGGGATCTATCAGGTCGTATTCTTTGTTATCCTGCGCCCTTTTTATAAAATCTTCGGTGACCCCCACGGAGATATTGAAATTCGTTATCTCCTTGTCGCTCTCCTTGCATGTTATGAATTCCAGTATGTCGGGATGGTCCACGCGAAGTATCCCCATGTTCGCGCCGCGGCGCGTTCCTCCCTGCTTTACCGCCTGCGTCGCCGCGTTGAATACCTTCATGAAGGAGACCGGGCCGCTCGATATCCCGCCCGTGGACCGTACTGGAGAATTTTTGCCGCGAAGCCTGGAAAAACTGAAACCTGTCCCTCCTCCGGATTTATGTATGAGTGCCGTATCTCTGATGGTGTCGAATATCGATTCCATCGAATCATCTATGGATAAGACGAAACACGCGGAGAGTTGCTGCAACTCCCTGCCGGCGTTCATCAACGTCGGAGAATTGGGAAGGAATTCCAGGCTCGCCATCATGTCGAAGAACTCTTCCTCTGTATTTAAGATCTCTTCTCCGCTTCTGCCATAGTTCGAATCCGCCTTTGCGATGTTGTTCGCTACGCGGCGGAACATGTCGTAGGGCGTCTCGAGGACTTTGCCCGATTCGGTCTTCTTCAGGTATCTCTTCTCCAATACCTTCTTGGCGTTTTCGGATAAAATTGCGTCTACATCTACTTCCTTA
>JAQUQN010000023.1 GCA_028716065.1 Candidatus Omnitrophota bacterium | reverse complement strand
GGCGGGGTAGCTCAGTCTGGCAGAGCAGTCGGCTCATACCCGGCGTGTCACTGGTTCAAATCCAGTCCCCGCTACCAATTTTTCGGCTTCACTGCGGCCAACGCGTAGACAACGTGGTAAGCCTTGTGAAGCCTCAAAATTTTAAGGGGAAAACCGAAGGTTTTCCCCTTAATGTTCCCCTTTCCGTAAAGGAAATCCCCAAATAAAAACAGAAGAATCTTTACTTAAGAGAAGGAGAATATTTCTCCTTCTCTTAATAATCTTATCCTCTTTGCATAGGTGCCACTTCGTGGCCTGATATAGCTTACATAATCATTTATGTTAGGTATGAAAAAAGATAGAAATTAGAACTTGCCATTATAGAATATTATGATATACTGGAATAGTCTAACAGAAAGTTAGATTATGTAGTATGGGGGTATTTTCAAATAGCTTGGCAGTAAACTTTAGGAGTTATGGTTCACAGTAGTCTATTCTGGAGATCTGTAGCCACTATCAAAAGGATTTTGATATGCGGATTGATAGTGGCCTTTTTATTTAAAGATTTAGTAAGTTTCGCCCAGCCTGCCGCCGCATCCGATACCAGTACACTTTCCCCGCAAAAAGGCCTAAGAGAAGAAGAATTCAAGAAAAGATTCTATGAGGGGTATCTTTTATTGTCTCATAGGGCAATAAATAAATTCATCAGTGATTATGTGGCAAGCGTAGGCGGATTTGAAAATGTAAAGAAGCGCTATGACGATAATCTGAAGATATGGATCGCCTCCATACCGGCGATGTTTAAAAGCAGGGGCCAGTTCGGCCATCTGGGGCTCGGTAAGCATAATGGTTGTCCCGTTATCTGGATGGATGCCGATTTCCTGTATGATGAATCCAGGGTATTGGAAGTTGCTAACGGAATCCCGCGCGAGGATAAGAAAATAGCTACCGGGCACGATTTGAATGAAATTGGCGGATGGCGCAAGGCCAGTGAAGGCTTAAAAGTCGAACTGGGTAATTTGAGAGAAAGATGGCAAAGAGGGGGGGTGCCAGGTTTTGATGCAAAGAAGACAAAGGATGATATGCACGCAGCCGCCGGAGATCTTGAAGAATTATTTTACAAATATAGAGACATGCTCGACCTTGGTGAAATTTGGAAAGCTTACGTGGATTCGGGTTCTGTATTAGACGACGATGACGAAGATTTTAATATTTCCGCAATGTTTAATGAGGATAGAAAAAAGTTGATGATTCGTTCGCAGCTTAAGACTTTGGCCAAAGCTCGAGGCGCAGAAGGAGTTAGAAAAAAAATTGCTCTTGATCTAAGATTACAGGATCCGCAGATTATTGCCCAAGCCATTTTTGAATATTTAAATATCACATACCAAACAGAAGAAGCGCGATATGACCTGGATACGGTGGTATATGTAAATATATATATGAAATTAATCGTTGAGTTGTCAGCCGATGTGGCCAAAGAATTTTTTCTGTGTCTTGAAAGAGAATATTGCCGATACCGAGTTTCAGACCACGGGAAAGATATATTATGGTTTTTCTGGAAGCATTTTAACGAGGTTGCGGCCGGAGATGAAAAGGAATGGATAACGATCATATTTCAATTGAGAGATAGCCCTGAAATAAGCTTTGGGTTTGTTGTAAACAGTAATATATTGCCTGACATAGTAGCGAGAGGTTTTTCTCTGAGCGAAAGCGAAGAGAAATCGTTAAGAGATGTTTTTTCAAATGATTCATTAACAGAAGATGATGCTATAAATATTTTAAGAACTCAACGGGATGACGGAAGGCTTTTTATAGTCCTGGAAGCCCTTCTTAAAAGATTTATCGATAGTTGCCCGCTCGCCAATGATGAACTTGGCCATGCCAGGTATCGCATGGAAAAGATGCCAACGCCGTTCGCGGATAGGGTTAAACTCATGAAGGTGCTGGAAGAGGTAATGGATGGCACAAAAAATCCTTTCATTCTGCGCAAGGCTTTTCAGATATACGATTTTATAAGACCGAAGCCGGAAGAGGATGCTGCGAGAAGGGCAAGGCATTTCAATATAATTACGACGGCGATAGAGGGAGTAGAGGATGTAACGATGAGATGTTGGCTGGCATGTATAAATACACCCAGCTATTATACTAAATCATACGATAACGCTACTCATGCCGTCATCTCTTATCTATTAAAAACGTTAGCCGGGCCTGAACGGGAAAAGGACAGGGTCATGAGCAGGGTGAATCAGGAATGCAGCATGGCTTACATGCGCCATACCACCGCGCGGGAGATAGAGATATTGGAGTTGATCATGAACATGCCTGAAGAAAAATTCAGTCCGGCAGCGTGCCTTAAGAATATCAAGGAAAATGCTGAACTCATGAAAAGGGCCCGTTCACCGGAAGGCAGGGGCATTACTGCGGAGGACGTATTCCCTGAAGGAGTTTATAGCAATAAGGGTTTCAGGCTTCTTGTGACATTCGATATCCTGGAATCCGTGAGAGAGGGAGGATATAAATTTACTTCCTTTTTCAGGGGTCCGGATGAGAATCATACCAAGACCCTCATAAATATGGCGCTTGACATGAAATGTCGTATCGGCAGTAATGAAGAGACGGTGTTATTCGAGCGTGTAAACTACGAGTCAGACGATCCAGCCCTCTTGCATCACTGGCTCAGGACTGAACTCTTGCATAGAGAGCACATGGCCGGTCTAAGGCGCGAAGAGGAACGCCCGCTCACGTTGAGGATATGGAGCGGTTATGCCAGGTCATCGGAGCAACAGCAACTCCTTCCTTATATACGAAACCTCTCCCGTAGCCGCGGATACGATATCGACTTCGGAAATACATCCGATCCGGAAGAATCCATAAAGACGATGGTAGAATTTGCCAAAGAAACCAAGGGGAACCCTGATGCTGTAACTATATTGCCCTACGATCATCCCTATGTAACAGGGCATCTGGAGGAACTCAAGGATGCGCACGTTATCTTCATGAACTATTCAGACAGATTTAAAAATCCTGACAGTATTTTCCAGATAGGTGGCATTATCTATACAGGCATTGCCTATCTGAACAATGATGAGCTTGCCTTCGCGAACCTGTATAGCTTACTTACAGGTAAAGAGATGGAAGTATCGCAGGCTATTAAAATGATTAAGGAAGACCCAATTAAACTCATATTTCTACTCCAGCCAATAAGAGTAGAAGACCCCAACGATCTTAAGCGTCTTAATGACAGAATAAAGACCCTCCTCGCCGCAGCATAAGTTAAGATATCAAAAACTTAGTCTCCTCGCCTTGACCTTCAAGATTATATCAGGTAAACTATATATTGGGACAATAAGATGACGTGAGTGGTTACTTGGCGGTATTGTGTAAATGCTGCCAGGTAATTATTTTGGAGTATTAGTAAAATGATTTAATAAGTGCCAAAGAGGGGGCTACCAAGATGAGACGTGACGTGAGCTCTTGGAGAGCGCTCAATACCGGTTTATTTTATGAGAGGCTGTTAAAGCTGATAGGCGTAACTATAACTTTAACGGCTTTTCTATTTAATATAATATCTTATGATGTGGCATGGGCGGTACCGACACCTACGACTCCTTTTATTCAAGTCCCGGTAGAAACAAAGGAAGAAAGGCCTGTCAAAGAGCTGTCTATCGAGACTTTTGCTCTACCCGAGTACCTCGGCCACATCAAATACTCCTGGTCTCCCAAACTCCCAACTCCAAACTCCCAACTCCAAACTGTTATACATATCCAGGACGCCCACTGTAACTATGACGCACAGCATAAGATCTCCGACATACTGGCTTATCTGAACAGGGAATACGGCATAAAGATGGTGAACCTTGAGGGCGGATCGAAGGAATACGACCTGTCCATATTCACCAATATATATGATAAGGGCATACGCGAAAAGGTGGCCGACGATTTCGTCAAGGAAGGCCTGGTCAGCGGTGCGGAATATTTCGCCATAAATAACCCGGACAAGGCGGATCTCTGGGGCGTGGAAGATACAAAACTCTATATAGAGAACCTGGATATATACAGGGAGTCGCTCAAGCACAAGGAAGAGGTGGATAAGGGGATAAAGGAGCTGAACTACATACTGAGCAACCTCAAGAGGCATATCTATTCGAAAAAACTCTTCGAACTTGACCTCAAATATTGCGCCTATAAGGCGGGAAACCTCGCCTTCAAGGATTACCTTACCTACCTGATAGCCGAAGCCAAAGAGAAATCCATCGACATAAAGAAATACCCCAATATATACATATTGGAGCAGGCCCTTGTCCAGGAAGGCGGGATAAATTTCAAGAAGGCGAACAATGAACGGGACCATTTGATCGATAACCTCCAGAAGACCCTATCTAAGATAGAGATAGAGGAGCTGGTCTTAAAGACGCTCGAATTCAAGACCGGCAAGATATCGCAGCATAGTTTTTACAACTATCTTGTAGGAAAGGCAAAGAGCGTAAATATAAACCTGGAGGCATTGCCGGAACTCCATAGATATATCATGTATATCTCGATGTACGGCGCCGTGGATAAGTCTAAAGTTATAGAAGAACTCGATTCGCTGGAAGATAAGGTCAAAGAGGCTCTTTATCAGAATAAGGAACAAAGGAACCTGGCACGCCTGTCCAAAAATCTCGCGCTTTTAAAGAATATCTTCGATATATCGCTTACAAAGGACGATTATAAATATTATCGGAAGGATAGGGCGGGTTTCGACATGAGGAATTATATCTCCTTCATATCGAAATATGCCTCTATCTACAATATACTCGCGACGCTTGATCCTGACATAGAAAGAATAGACCAGTACCGGGATGATATCAGCAAGTTCTACGAATGTTCGCTTAAGAGGGATGAAGCATTTTTGAAGAACATGAAACTTGAAGGCCAGGGGCCAGGGACCCGGGGCCAGGGTAACGAGGTAGGCGTAATCGTGACAGGAGGTTTCCATACGGAGAACCTGTGCGAGCTCTTCCAGAAGAATGGCATATCTTACGTCTCCATAATGCCCAATTTTGTAAATTCCGAAGCATATGTCAGCCCTTATTTTACGTTATTGGCCGGCGAACTCACTGCTATACAAAAGAGGTTATTTTCCGTAATAACCGCGGCACCAATATCGTTGATAGCCATTGCCTCGATAAACAATATCCTGGGAAGGGAAGTCTGGGGAGGAAGGAACATAGACTTCTTTGTCACGCAGGCAGCTTTGGATACGATAGCAAGAAGCCAGGGTTGGGATATGTACAGCATAACCGGAGTCGCGAAAGATGGCGATACGCTGAAACTGACCTTGAGAGACGGACAGACAAAATCGATCAGTATCGCAGAGTTGATCAAGGAAGCGGCAGATGCGATAGATAGGCGCTTAAGAAACTTCGCTGATATTCCAAAAGATAACCGCGAAGACGCAGTTAATGACGCACTTAATTTATGCAGGGCACTTTCAGGTATCGATCCCGAGATAAGCGGAGATATCGAACGCGCGATAAGGGATCTCGATGGAGGAGAAAAAGAATTCGAGACAGAAGGCGTCAGGCATAAGTTGCACATCCAGGAAGCCGACGGTTTTCTAGGGGATCAGATAGAGCATGCCGGAGGTTGGGGCGTTACCATACGCCGAGGGCTCACTTCGGAACAAAAGAGAGAAGCTATCTTACATGGTATTGTAGCGGGTTTTGTCGAAGACCATACCATGGTTGATAAGATCGTTAAGGATTTACTTGCCGGCCGTACCTTAGAAGCAGCGCGGAGTTTCTCTACCGCGAAGCGGCATGCAAAGGCCATCTGGGAGATGACGCCGGAGGAGAGGGCAGACGTCTTGGCGAAGAGAGACCTGGCTTCTATAGGCGAAACATTGTCAGTGCCAATAGCAGTACAAGAAAGTCCTCGAATGGCTGTGATCGGTCATATGAATGCTATTTATAACGAATTTAAGGCTAAAGAGGTAGGTTCTGGTAGACCTGATTATCTACGCCCAATTTTTAATCCCAGTAAGCGATCAGCCGCAGGAAATAGAAATATACTGGTAGTTTATCCGACATCAAGAACAAATTCTGGGTGGATGGAACCCGCGTTTAGCGTAGAGGCATTGACTGAAGCAAAGAAGGAAATTATAAAAACTTTGAGCGATGTAACTAAAACAGTAAAAGCTAACAACGAGAAGGCAAAAGTGTTTGTGGTTGTTGCACAGGCAGACGAGTTTGATTTTATGGACAAAAATAGATATGTGCCTTTGAAATTTTCCATAGGGGGAAATCAGGTTAGCGGGGCTGGCTTGTATTTAATGGATATATCCGTAATGAATGATACCGAGCTTGAGGAAAAGATAACAACAGATTTGTTTCAAAAACTAAGAGAAGTAAAAGGAATGGGCATGCCCAAAAAGGAAATCTGGAAATTTCCAGTGGCATTTATCGCTTTGGTAGACGAAAACGATATTAGGAAAGTAGAAACGCCGAAAGGGGCATATTATGTTAGCAAAAAAGCAAATATAACGTATCAAATACCAAGAGAAAATATTATAGCTGTAACTCCTGCCGCAAAGGATGGCATAGTAACCAAGTTATTGGCACGTACTGTATCAGAAGCCACTTCCAAGGAAGCTCCGCAGCTAGCCTCACTATTATCGCCCCCAGTCCTAAGCGAGGAAAATAAAAATATAACACCCGGAGAACGAAGAATCTTAGCGGGATTGAGAACCGACTACGTGAAGAGGGCCTATTTGTTTGTGGTGCAATTAAGAAGGATTTTGGCGGAAAACCCCGATCTTCTTACACCAGCAGAAGGTGAAAAAATCGTAAGATTTGGCATATTGGTAGATACGAAAGACGGAAATCTGCACTTAGATACGGTGGAGGAAAGGGAGAGGCTCAGAGAAGAAGAAATTGAAGTAAAATCCCTCAAATTGGTGGTCAATCCTGCTACTAATGAGATTATAACGATGGAGGTTGATGATATTGATATACCCATTGGGCTGGAGGATAAAAATATTCCGCTGAGTTCTTTACAGTTTGCAGTAATTCAGTTATTAAAAAATAAAGCCACCTATATTACAGTGGGTAAAGCGATAGAACAGCGTAAGAAAGACCTTAGGTACGATAATACGATGTCTGAAAAATACGCATTTCATGAGGGGATGCGGTTATTAGAAAATGGTGGCAGGATAAAGGTCGTCACGGTCGAGCCGGTCGCTCTGAGGGATTTAAATACCGGGTTCAAGTCGCAATCAAAAGTGGATAAAACAATAGATGCGTTTATGTCGGAGGCCATTGACTATATTGAGAAATATCAACCAGAAGGCATTAAGCTCGAAACCAACTATACGCACTATGGGGCCATGTTCCACCTGGTCTTCTCGATTGACGAAGGTGTGGATATAAGCAAACTTAACGACTTAGTTAATAAAGCCAGGCTTTACGCATTGGAAAAAGCAAGGTTGCGTGCGGAAGAACTGCGCGTGGAGCATGAAAAAGCAGGAGCCTTTAACGTGGTAATGGGTATCTCGGATATGTTCGACAAAAATTACGGAGCGGGCATTCTTAATGAAAGGCGAGCCAAGATATTATTGGATAAGATGAAAAGAGTTCCTCAATACGCTTCTAAAGAGGCCCAGGACACACTTAGAGGCTATTTGAATGGAAAGATTAATAATACTTCAGTAAAAAAAGTTATAGAAGAGTTAGAAGGCAGCGGTTGGTCTGTTCCTTTCGGAACGGATGAAATAATATACAAAGATATATTCGAAAGAGCCATTATAAACAGCATGGAACCGATCGCGAGGGCAAAATACGTTTATTTCCCGGAAAGATATATGCCATACGCAAACAGGCCCGAGCGTGAGGCAGCCGAAGTCAATATTTTTAATACGGCGCTTCCAGGAGATAGTCTTGCTATGGTATTTTCTCATGATAATGAGGTAAATCAATGGGTTGAGGCGGAGAGGCCGGTAGAGACCAGGAAACTGTCATATCATGGAGGCTTTCCTATCTATATTCCAAATTGGACTAAGGAAGATGAAGAAATAGAGCAATTATATATAACGCCCACGCCTGAATCCGGCAAAGCGGAGAATCTCGCTAAAAAGGAATTGAGTCTGGACCTTGTGGGCGATGATCTCATATTACAGGGCATAGAAATACCAAACACCTTAGTCAAGCGCGCCGAAGGTGTTACCGTAGTTAAAATCGATTATGACAATCTTTCTAAATATGACAATCCAGAAGAAGGGGATAGGGTCAAGAGGGAAGGGGCTATAATAATGGCTGAAGAATTTACCAGCCAGGGTGGAATATTTGTAAGAACGGGGGCGGGCGATGAAGCGTTAGTCATATTGCCCGGGAGGGTAGACGTCGGAAAGATAAAGGAAGTTTTTGAGGAGAAAATAAATAGGAGCGAATTTAGGGAAAGATTCAAAGGAATATTCTATACGATTACAAAGCTCAATGAAAGCGGCGTCGAGGAGGCTGTGAAAAAATCGCCAACCGTGAGTGCCGGAATAGCATATATTGAAAATAAAGAAGATGCCGATAAAGTGCTATCGATGGCTGATATTGCTCTAGCAAAATCAAAAGAGAGCGAAGATCGCGGCAAGATGGTCGAATTTGAATCACTCACAGACCAGGAGAAGAAAAAAGTGGATGTAGTTGAACTTTCTCCATTAATAGCAAAAGAATTATTACCATATCTTCCGGAAGGTCTGAAAGGCGCGATAGGCGGGGATCTGATAGCGCAAGCGTTCCGACCCACGCCGACAGGGCTGACCGGAGTTGCGAAGATAGAAGGCGGCATAAATCAGGAACAGGTAGAGGATTTGGTAACTACGATAACAAGGTCGACAGGGACTTGGGATAATTTAGTATACGGAGGTGGTATAAAGAACGCGCCGGGGACAACAGCGACAGTTCCGATCAATAACATAAATGTCACGATAGAATTTACAGGAGGAGATAGCGCATTGGCCACTTTTGATAAAGAAAGGATAACGATAAATGTAGAAAAGGTAAATAGAATACTCAGGAATAACCTGAACAGTAATAAGGATCGTGAGGCGGCTGCCAGAGTTTTACTGGCACATGAATTAGCGGAGGTATTGGCTATGAGACAAATGAATTATACGCCGCTGACAGGTCATTATGCCGCCATGACTACGGAAGGGGAATTGATAAGGCAGATGGCAGAAAAAGGAGAATTAGAGAATATATCACTTGTGAGGAAAATCGCGCCGGATATTATAAGGCAGGGTACGATGCAGACTGAATTCGGCGTAAAAGCGGATGAAGCCGGCACAATGGCTCAAGCAGAATCGGCCGCAGATCAACTTTACGGTGCCGCTAAAAAGCTAATTCCTTCCACGGTAGATTTGATGAGACGCAATATTCCGACACATGTAGTAGAACCGAATGCTTCTTATGAAACTACTTCCAGCGTCGCAAGTCTATTCCGAACATCCGAACAGCGTGCCGATAAAAATGGATGTCCCATAAAGGCGCACGCCTACCAAGCTACCCAAAGAGGTTCTGTGGAGGATGTGACCAGCGCCCTGATAGAAAATAAAATATTAGAGAGTTTTTTAAAAGATTTTGAGGGAGATGTGCGATCCAGGATGGCCGTAAGATTGCTTTTAAGGTCTCCGGGCGCAGAAGAAGGTAGTAGGGCCATAAGTGATATCAAGCGTAACATAATGGGATATTTAATGAAGCGCTATACGGAAGAAGATACTCAAAGGATAATCGACAAAATATTATTCATGCCGACTTATATGGAGGACGCTAAATATTTAAACAGCACGATAGACCTTTTTACCGACGTTTTTGCGGCGGAATGTGATAGATACGGCAAGCCGGACGGTTATCCGGATCAGGCCGTACCGGAAGAGTTAGGGAAAAATTTCTTAAGGTTATTGAGATTATCCATAACAAATTACGAGGAGCTATTCGCGGGCGAGGAAGATGTAGTTGAAATATTAAAGAAGATCTTTGATGGATCGGCCGTATTAAGGGTAAAACCAATAGACTGGAAAAATATCGATCAGTGGAAACGTAATAATGACGAAGTCCTCAGGGCGTTGTAAACAGGTGTGGGGCTGCCAGAACGCCCTTTGGGGTTACTCACGTCACCCCAAATAAGAGCTGGCAGCTCACTCTTAATCGATCTATAGGGGTGAGCGATGGATAAGAAGAAGCCAATATGCAAGATATTGACGGTCGACGATGAGATGGGCGTGGATTCGTTCTTCTACGACTTTTTCACGATGCGCAACTACGAGGTGCTGAACGCGATGAACGGCAAGGATGCCATCGAGATCGTGAAGAAGGAAAGGCCCAGGATAGTCCTTCTAGACATACAGATGAGAGGTATGAACGGCATAGAGGCCCTGAAGAAGATCAAAGAGATCGATAAGGATATAGTCGTCATAATGGTGACGGGCGTGAAGGATGATGATGTTGTAAGGCAGGCCAGAGAGGCGGGAGCCGATGAATATGTGATGAAGCCCCTCAGCCTCCAATATCTGGAGAAGACAGTGATACTCAAGCACTTAAATAGCCAAATTAAAGAGATGGGTAAATAGAGCAGGCAATTTATAATATTGTCAAAGGGTCCTCAAGAATGTCAAAACTTTTTTAACGTTCTTGAGTTTTTTTATTTTAGGGATATAATAATATGCTATAAGTAACAGGACAGTTATCAAATACAATTTGCAGCTCAAAGAAAGGGGATTTTATGGCAAGCGAAGTAGAGGCGATTAATGAGAAGGTCAAAAAAGAGAGCCTTTTTCTACAGAAGCTGATAGAGGAGATAGAGAAGGTGATAGTGGGGCAACGATATCTCATCGAGCGGCTTCTGGTTGGATTATTGGCGAACGGCCACATACTGATAGAGGGCGTGCCCGGGTTGGCAAAGACCCTGTCGGTCAAGGTCCTAGCCGAATCCATAGATACAAAATTCCAGCGCCTGCAATTTACCCCTGACCTTCTGCCGGCGGACCTGATAGGAACGCTCATCTATAATCCCAAGGACGGGGAGTTTACCACAAAGAAAGGCCCCATATTCTCCAATATAATACTTGCCGATGAGATAAACAGGGCGCCCGCGAAGGTCCAGAGCGCGCTTCTTGAAGCTATGCAGGAGAGGCAGGTGACCATAGGATCCAATACCTTTAAACTTGACGACCCGTTCCTTGTGTTGGCGACGCAGAATCCCATCGAACATGAGGGGACGTACCCTCTACCGGAAGCGCAGGTTGACCGTTTCATGCTCAAACTCAAGGTAGGCTATCCGAACAGGGACGAGGAACACAAAATAATGAAGAGGATGGCGCAGACCGAAAAGAAGATATCCGTATCGGCCGTCGTAGGCCCTAAGGATATCATACGGGCGCGCAAGGTTGTAGATGAAGTATACATGGACGAGCGCATAGAAAAGTACATCGTGGATATCGTCTTTGCCTCGCGCGAGCCTAAGACATACAGGCTCGACGAACTGACGCCGCTAATACAATACGGCGCTTCGCCGAGGGCGAGCATATATCTCTCCGTCGCCTCCAAGGCATACGCCTTTTTACAGGGAAGGGGCTATGTCGTTCCTCAGGATGTCAAGACCATAGGCATGGATGTCCTCAGGCACCGTATCATAGTGAGCTATGAGGCGGAAGCGGAGGACAAGACTTCCGAGGACCTCATAAAGAGGATATTCGAGGAAGTAAGGGTTCCGTAGAGATGATCCCGAAGGAAGTATTAAAGAAGATACGCAGGATCGAGATAACGACCTCGAAACTGGTCACCGATATCCTGGCCGGCCAGTATGAGAGCGTCTTCAAGGGCCGCGGTATCGAATTCGACGAGGTCCGCGAATACCAGCCCGGAGACGAGATCAGGACCATCGACTGGAACGTCACCGCGCGGATGGGCCGCCCGTTCGTTAAAAAGTACGTGGAAGAGAGGCAGCTGACCGTCATGATATTGCTCGACGCCTCACGCTCTTCTTACTTCGGGACGTCAAAACGCTACAAGAACGAACTCGCCGCCGAGGTATCCGCAGTTCTCGCGTTCGCCGCCATACAGAATAACGACAGGGTCGGTCTTATAATATTCACCGACAGGATAGAGAAGTTCATCCCGCCGCGGAAAGGGCCGCAGCATGTCCTCCGCGTCGTAAGAGAGGCGTTATATTTCAAGCCGAAGGGTAAGGGGACCGATATTGCCGGAGCGTTAAAATATATGGAAGGCGTCACCACCAGAAGGGCCGTCACTTTCATAATATCGGACTTCTTTGCCGCAGATTTCAAGAAACCCCTTTCCATCGCCAGCAAAAAACATGATGTGGTAGCGATAACGATAACGGATCCCAGAGAACTCGAGCTTCCGGATGCCGGACTTATCGAGGTGACGGACGCGGAGAAGGGTTCTTTCTTTCTTTTAGATACATCAAGCGCGAAGGTGAGAGAGCGTTACGCCTCCAGGGCGCATGCCATGATAGAGGCCCGCAAGAAATTGTTCAACTCCATAGATGTGGACCATATCGAGATCCGCACGGATAAATCCTATATAGAGGAATTCATAAAGTTCTTCAAGAAGCGCGAGCGAAGAGTATGAGAAAATTATTTTCCGCTGTAATTATTCTATTATTGGCCGCATCCTTAGCCCATGCGGCAGAGAAGGCCCCGTCCATAAAAACATCCGCAAGCCCCGACAAGATTTTTATCGGTGACAGGATACACTACCAGGTCGAGATATCCTCCAGAAAAGACATAGAGGTCCAATTCCCGAAATTCGCGGAAGATAAGATGGGAGACTTCGAGATCAAGGACCTGGAACGCAAGGATGCGAGGACATTCCTTGGTGTCCATGTCATCACGAATCGATATCTGATAACGACATATTCCACCGGAAAGAAGACGATACCCGCCATGGAGGTGCGTTATAAAGAAAGAGGGCAGAAGGAGTGGGGCGATTTAAAGACGACCCCGATAGAAATAGATGTCGGGAGCGTCCTTCCGAAAAACACAGTGATCGCAGACATCAAGGGCATAAAAGGCCCGATGAGCTTTCCCGATATATTCTTCATGGTCATGACGGCTTTTCTATCGGTTCTATTCATCTACATTCTGTTTGTCTCTCTGCGTAAATTCTTAAAAAAGAAGATTCCTAAAAAACTGCCATACGAAACAGCACTGGACGAACTGGAAAAGACGAGAGCCGCTTCCGCGAAGTCACGTAATATAAAAGAGTATTACGTTGCGATATCGGACATAACGCGCCAGTATATAGAATCGACATACAGCCTCAAGGCGCCGGAGATGACGACGGAGGAATTTCTCCAGTCCCTCAA
>JAQUQN010000022.1:758-13681 GCA_028716065.1 Candidatus Omnitrophota bacterium | reverse complement strand
CCTGAAGTAAAAAAAATAGACCTGGACAATGCTGAAATCGAAAAGGTCAAGGCCGAGATAGTAAAGATATTAGGGATGGAGGATAAAAACATACTTCTGGCCAGCGCCAAATTGGGAAAAGGCACCGAAGATATCCTGGAGGCGATAGTCAAGAGGATACCGCCTCCGGCAGGCGATAGGAACAATCCTCTGCAGGCCCTCATATTCGATTCGAAGTTCGATACTTATAAAGGCGTCATAATACTCGTAAGGCTGATGAACGGGGTCTTGCGAAAAGGCGACCAGATATTGCTGATGTCGACCGGCAAGACCTACGATATCCTGGAGGTGGGGGTATTCAAACCGAAGCCCGAACAGATAGGGGAGTTATCCTGCGGCGAAGTCGGATATATCACCTGTAATATAAGAGATGCCAAGGAAGTTTCGATAGGGGATACCCTCACGAATTCCGGGAATCCCGCATCGATGTCTTTGCCCGGTTACAAGAAGATGCGGCCGATGGTCTTCAGCGGCATATACCCCGTGAACAGCAAGGACTTTCCGGCCTTGCGCGAGGCCATCGAGAAATTGCGCCTCTCCGACGCTTCTTTTGTCCATGAACCGGAAAAATCCACTTCTTTAGGGATGGGATTCAGGTGCGGCTTTCTCGGGCTCTTACACATGGAGATAGTCCAGGAAAGGCTCGAGAGGGAGTTCGACCTGAACCTCGTGATAACCACCCCGAGCGTCATATATAAAGTCCTGAAAAAAGACGGAGAGGTCATGGATATAGATAATCCCATGAAACTGCCGAACGTTTCCGAGATAGAGACGGTAGACGAGCCGTACGTGCGCGCTTACATAATCACGCCGAAAGAATTCATGGGAAGCATCCTTGAGCTTTCCGAATAGAGGAGAGGTTTTTATGTCTCTACCGAATATCTCGACGAGACGAGAGCCCAGATAATTTACGACCTTCCACTTTCGGAGATAATAGTGGACTTCTACGACAGGATCAAGTCCGTCACCCGCGGCTACGGTTCCTTCGATTACGAATTCCTGGATTACAGGCCGACCAAGATATCGAAACTGGACATATTGATAAATGGGGACGTGTGCGACGCATTATCTTCAATCGTGTACAAGGATAAGGCCTATCAGAAAGGGCGCGCCGTGATAGAGAAGTTAAAAGAGTCCATTCCGCGCCACCTTTTCCAGATAGTCCTTCAGGCCGCCATAGGCGGCCAGGTCATCGCGCGCGAGACGGTAAAGGCAATGGGCAAGCATGTCACTGCCAAGTGTTACGGGGGAGATATAACGAGGAAGAGAAAGTTGTGGGAAAAACAGAAGGCCGGAAAAAAACGGATGAAACAATTCGGCAAGGTGGAGATTCCGCAGGAAGCCTTCATAGAGGCCCTGAAAGCGCAATAAAAGGAAAGTCCGGCGTAAGGGGAGAAGGAGAGATCGGGTGAAGGAAAGAATCATAAGGGAGATAAGGGAGTGGCTGAATGCCCTCATCACGGCAGCCATAATAGCCATCTTCATACAGACGTTTTTCGTTCAGGCATTCAAGATACCGTCGGGATCCATGATACCTACTTTCATGATCGGCGACAGGATATTCGCGAACAAGTTCCTGTATAGCGCCAGGGTCCCTTTTGTAAATTATAAACTGCCGATACCGGCTTTTAAATATCCGAAAAGAGGCGACATAATAGTCTTTGTCTCTCCCGAGGATCCCAAGAAAGACTTCGTGAAAAGGCTCATAGCCCTTGAGGGTGAGACGGTCGAGATAAAGGAAGGCAACATCTACATAAACGGCGTGATCTGCGATACGCCGCCGATACGCGCGAACTATTATTATAATAGAGGAGAGTTCGGCAAGGAGGGCGAAGCGGTCAAGGTGCCGGAAGGCTGCTACTTTGTCCTGGGAGACAACAGCGCCAATTCGAGGGACTCCAGATACTGGGGCTTTGTCCCGAAGGGAAACCTCGTGGGCAAGGCGATGCTGATATACTGGCCGCTGCCAAGGATGAGGATGATAAAATGAATGAGATGAACCTGGCCAACAGGATCACTATGTCAAGGATAATACTGATACCTTTTTTCATAGGGGCCGTGATCTATTCCAAAATGGAAATAGCCCTGGTATTTTTTGTCCTCGCCATAATAACGGACGGCGTGGACGGGCTGATAGCCAGGACGCAGAATCAGAAGACGAAACTCGGCACTATCCTTGACCCGATAGCCGACAAGCTGCTCCTGATGAGCGCTTTCATATGCCTGTCCATGGTCAGGACGATACCTCCGGCCCTGCGTCTTCCGCCATACGTACCTATAATAGTGATCTCGCGCGATGTCATAATCGTGCTGGGAGCGCTGGTGATCCATATAATAACCGGAGATGTCAAGATCTCTCCGAGTATCCTTGGAAAGGTCACCACGTTCTTCCAGATGATGACCATCGTCAGCGTTCTGATATATTTTAAATATTCTTGCGTAATGTGGAATATCGCGGTTGTCCTGACCGTGATTTCAGGGATCGATTATTTGATCAGGGGCAGCCGATTGTTGAACGGGAATAATTTTATCTCTAAAAAGGCGGAGTGAAGATGGCGGATCTCATAACTACCATAGCGGCGGCGCTGGTCTCTTACCTCATAGGCGCGATACCGACCGGTTTCATAGTGACCAAATTTTTTAAAGGAGTCGATATAAGGGAACTCGGTTCCAGTAATGTCGGCGCGACCAACGTATTCAGGACGACCGGCAAGCTGCCCGGTGTGCTGACGCTCGTCTTCGATATACTTAAAGGGGTCATCGTCGTGACTGTCGTGTGTGACTTTGCATATTCGTTCACCGAGAACCTGGATTACGAGTTCTTCCGTTCATTTTTAGGGCTTACCGTGATATGCGGGCATATCTGGCCGGTCTTCCTGAAATTCAGAGGCGGAAAGGGCGTGGCGACCACCATAGGTGTCATGGGAATAATTGCGCCATTGGTTTTGGCATTATCATTGGGGGCATGGTTAGCCGTTTTCATACCAACCAATTATGTATCGCTGGCATCATTGGCTTTGGGGCTATCCCTGCCAATCTGTGCGGCTTTTTTGAACAAGTCGATCTATGTGGTCTTGCTTGCCGTGGTTATATGCGGTTTGAACACCTATAAACATAAGGATAATATCAAGAGGTTGCTGAAGAGAGAAGAGAGGAAGACGGTTATTTTCAAGAGTAATCGTTAGATTATAAAAAAGTAAGTTATAGCTTCTTGACACTTTTTATATGGTAGGGTATACTTATAAGTGAGTTAGGGGAACGCTATTTTTTTTGGGAAGTAATTAAAAAGTTTTAGAAAGTTATTGGCGAGGTGCAAAATGAGAGAAGTGCTATTCAAGAACCTAACCTCGTTATCATCCAGGAAGAAGAACATCTTCTTGAAGGAGATCTTCGAGAAAGACGGAATAAAGGCGAAGACCGAGAGGAGATGTTTTTATTATATAAGGGATATCATGCACATGCCTCAGGGCGAGGACCTGCAGAATTGGATAAATCTGCAGCAGGCCGAACAGCCCCTTAATAAAAGGCACTTCTACATATTCAAGAAACACAACGACGCGCTCGGCGAGGACAAGCTTATATGTAAAATCTTGGGAACATTTTACGCTGTCGTCGGGCAGGATGTCTATATCATAGCGTATCTGCAGTCATTCAAGATCACGTTCTTGAAGGCGGCAACGGCATGATCTGTAAACGAAGGAGGTAATTATGCCATATACGGCCACTAGAAGGCAGCATAATATAGTCGGTAGAAAGCTGGCCAAGTACTTTGCTTATAAGAAGGCAAAGAAACTATGTAATGAGATACACAAGGATATGCTCTTTTTTGAGCTGAAATACCTGAAATCCAGGTTCGGCCATACATAAAATAGCATAGAATTGAAGAGGATCTTAAGAGGGGTGCTTAAAGAGCGCCTCTCTTATTTTTTTGCCCGCCTTGACAATGATATTATTATATGATATACTTTAAAAGTTTTTTCCCCTATAGGAATAAAATATGGAAATATTGGATATATTGAAGCGGCTTAACTGGGTTGATATTTTGTGCATAATCCTAATGATACGAATAAGTTACGTCGCTTTTCTGGATGGTTTAAGCCACGAGATCTTTCCGTTGATAGGATGTGTGGCTTCTCTGGTGATAAGCCTGAGATATTACATCCCATTAGCTACCTTCCTGACGCAAAACGTATTGAGCATGCCTGCGGAGATGGCCAATTTTTTGACTTTTTTGGTATTGGCACTGTTGACCCTGTTCATGGTCAGGATCATAAAAGCGCTTCTGGATAAGATAGTGGCGGTCGAGTGGCACCCCTTGCTTGAAAGGTTCGGGGGGTTGGTCCTGGGGATTTTTAAGGCGGCGATAGTGACCAGCCTTGTTTTGATCATACTGTTATTATCGCCCATGCCGTATTTTCAAAGATCGATAAGGGATAAGTCTCTCACGGGAATGTATTTTTTGAGGGCAGGTACCGTGGTTTATGAAAATATATCAGGGTTGTTGCCGGCTATAAAGATAGATATTCCTTCTATAAAGAAAGAAGATATAATGGGGAATTTATCTTCAGATAAGCAGCTGACCTCTCAAGAGAAAGAGACTAAAAAATAATATCCCGCCAAAATAGCCGTATCTAGTAGGACTTATTTTAATTAATACGAAAAATAGCGATTGTCGCAAGATTAGCCAAAGAGAGGGGTGTCAGATGAAGTTAGTCGACATTTACAACCTTGCCGTAAAGAAGGGGATCGAAAGGGATCCCCGCAGCCGCGCTGAGATAAGGAAAGTTCTCGAGAAGGCGAAGAAGGAATATCGTGGATCCAGAGGTGTCGATAAAAGAACATTCGATACCGAACGGCTTAAGAATCCCTATGCCGATACCAGGATACTGTACGGTGACCCGTCGAAAGATATCAAGACTATCATGGTAGGGATAGACATGGAGGTGGGAGAGATCCTGGCGGCCGACCGTCTTAACGAGAGAGGCGAGGAGATAGACCTCGTCATGGCGCATCATCCCGAAGGTATCGCCCTGGCCGGCCTGCATGATGTTATGTCGATACATGTCGCGGCGATGAAGAAATTCGGGATACCCGAAAAGGTCTCCAGCGATCTCATGAAGGAGAGGATGGGAGAGGTTGGGAGGTCGCTCTCGGCGGTTAACCATTTCAGGAGCGTGGACATGGCGAGACTCCTCGATATGGCGTTCATGTGCATCCACACACCGGCCGATAATCAGGTGACGGATTATCTACAGAGGTTATTTGACAGGAAGAAGCCGAATAAACTACGCGACGTGGTCGCGTTGTTGAAGAATATACCGGAATACAGAGAAGCCGCGAAAAGGAAGGCCGGCCCGACCATATTCATAGGCGACGAAAAGAAACCGGCGGGCAGGGTATTTGTCGACATGACGGGCGGAACGGAAGGGTCCAAGAAGGTCTTCGCGAGATTATCGCAGGCAGGTGTCGGGACCATCGTGGCCATGCACTTAAGCGAGGAGCATGTAAGGATCGCCAAGGGGGAATACATAAATGTGGTTATCGCCGGCCACATAGCCAGCGACGCGCTCGGATTGAACCTGATACTGGATGAACTTGAGAAAAAAGATAAATTGAGAATAATACCGTCATCAGGTTTCATGAGGTTCAAAAGGTAAAATAAAGATGCCGATACCCGAAAACATCATCGATCAGATACAGGCCAGGACCGACATAGTAGAAGTCATATCGCGTTATATACCGCTCAAGAAGGCGGGAAGGAATTACAAGGCGCCGTGCCCTTTTCACAACGAAAAGACGCCTTCTTTCGTGGTTAGCCCGGACAAGCAGATATACCACTGTTTCGGCTGCGGCGCCGGAGGGAATGTATTCTCGTTCCTGATGCGGCATGAGAATATCGAGTTTCCCGAGGCGGTAGAGATGCTCGCCGACAAAGCGGGCGTGGTCCTGAAACGTGTTTCGCCGGAGAAGAAGGCTCAAGCCTCTTTCGCGAACCAGCTTTACGCCATAAACGATTCAGCCGCGCAGTTCTTTCAGGCAAACCTGGCGAATAACAGCGCAGCCAGGGATTATTTGAGCTCGCGGGGTATAGGCGACGAAACGGCAAAAAAGTTCAAGATAGGATACGCGCCGGACTCATGGGATTTGCTCATCAATTTTTTCAAAAAACGTAATATAGGGGACGACCTCCTCGAGAAGGCGGGGCTCGTCATATCCAATGAGAGGGGCGGCCATTACGACAGATTCAGAAAGAGGGTCATCTTTCCCATAATAGACCTTAAGGATAGGATCCTCGGTTTCGGGGGCAGGGTCCTGGATTCAAGCCTTCCGAAATACATGAATTCGCCGGAGACTTATATATATTCAAAGGGAAGAAATCTTTACGGGCTCAATTTCAGCAAGGAATATATAAAGAAGAAAAAGTACGCCCTGATAGTTGAAGGGTACCTCGATTTCATAATACCGTTCCAGGCCCAGACAGACAACATGGTCGCGACGCTCGGGACCGCGCTAACGATAGACCAGGTGAAGTTGCTGAAGCGGTTCACGAATACTGTCATCATGGTCTATGACCCTGACGAAGCGGGCGAGGCGGCAAGTATCAGGAACCTGGACCTCTTCATAAGCGAGGACGTGAATGTTTACATAGCCGAACTTCCGGCAGGATACGATCCGGACGGCTACATAAGAAAATTCGGGACCGATGATTTCTCGAAGTTGATAAAGGCGAGCAAGAACCTTTTCGATTATAAGCTGGATAAGGTTGCCTCCCGGTTTAATATCAGGACGGCTCACGGCAAGGCGGCGATAGCAGGCGAGATGCTGCCCACGATAGCCAGGATAAACAATGCCGTGTTGAAATCAAATCTGGTAAAGCGCCTTGCCGAGAGGTTGTCGGTCGATGAAGAATCGATCCGGACGGAACTGAAGAAGGTAAAAGGCGACTACGACCAGCGCCATTATTTGTCGAGTTATGAACAGGCCTGGAAGAGTTCCGCCACCGCGGAAAAGATGGTGCTGGCCATTCTCCTCGAGGGAGGGGATTTCGTGACGAAGGTGAAGAATGCCTTGCTTTTGGAGGAGTTCAAGAATTCTTCGATAAGGGACCTGGCAAAATCGATATTCGATCTGAACAGCCAGGATAAGGAGATCACGCCGGCAAGGATCATCAATCACCTGGGGAACAACGATGAGGCGAATATACTGATATCCGAGGCGGTCAATCTTTCGGATATACTTACCGATAAAGAAAGGGTGCTCGCGGATTGCATAGCGAGGATAAAGAAGGATAATATCAAAGATCAACTCGAAAGGCTGCAGACAGCGATAAGGGCGGCCCACGAATCTAAAGATGAAGCAAGCCTGAAAAGATTAGTTTCTGAATATAACGGATTGGTTAAGAGCGGTAAGCAATAGGTGGATATGAAAAGAAGAAAGAAGAAGAAAAAGACGGTGCGGTCAAGGACCATAAAGCCTAAGCGCGTTAAGGCCCGTCGGGCAAAAAAGGGCCGCAAACGCAATTTGCCCGCGGCAAAGCCCAGAAAAATCGAAATGGTTTCGACGGCTGAAGGCACTGCGGCAAAGGTAAAGGCCGCTAAGAAGTCATTCAAGGGCCTTTCCGAGCTCATAGCGCGGGGCAAGGAGAAAGGGCATCTCACTTTCGAGGAAGTGAATAATGTCCTTCCCGTAGAGATCGTGTCGTCTGAAGATATAGATGAGATACTCGGCATTCTCGGCGATGAGAATATAAGATTGGTCGACAACGAAGAGGAGGCCACTAAGGAGAAGCTGGCCGAGGAGAGCATAGAGGAGACCAAAGAGGCGCCGGCGCCAAAAGAGGAGGTATCGAAATTTGTACAGATAGACGACCCCGTAAAGATGTATTTAAGGCAGATGGGGCAGATATCCCTCCTGACGAGAAAAGAGGAGATAGAGATAGCGGAGCGGATAAAGGACTCCGAGGGCAAGTTCAGGGACGCTGTATCGGGCGCCAAGCTTTTGAAGACCAAGGCGCTTGAGATAATAAATGGTGTCCTCAAAAATGAAATAAACCCCGAAGAATATCTTAATATAGACCCCCGTGTCAAAGGAGCGAAATTTCACAAAAAACTGGTCAAGCTTACCGAGAGCCTCAGAAGGGCGCGTGATAAATCCACCATATCGAGATTGATCAAAGACGCGAACCTGGCGATGTCTGTTGTAGAGGATGCCGTCAAAAAGATAGAGGAATATCTTGAGGACCTTTCGAGGATAGAGAGTTCCCTGGCGAGGGCCAGGAAACGTAAAAGCCGCCTTGATGTAAAAAAGTTTGCCAAAAAGAAGAGGCAGATAGAGAGGGAACTGGGCGAGGACATAGATTACATCAAAGAGAACATGAAGAATATCAGGGCCTCCGAGATGAAGTTCAATAAGGACAAGAAAGAACTCGTCGCGGCGAACCTGAGGCTCGTCGTGAGTATCGCGAAGAAGTACACGAACCGCGGCCTGTCGTTCCTCGACCTGATACAGGAAGGCAACATCGGCCTCATGAAGGCCGTCGACAAGTTTGAATATAAACGCGGATATAAATTTTCCACGTACGCGACATGGTGGATACGGCAGGCGATAACACGTTCCATAGCCGACCAGTCCAGGACGATAAGGATACCGGTGCACATGACCGAGACTATAAATAAACTCATCAGGGTCTCCAGGGCGCTTGTTCAGGAGAACGGCAAGGAGCCGACTCCCGAAGAGATCGCGCACAAGATGAGAATGCCTGTCGATAAGGTGAGGGGCATTTTGAAGATAGCTCAGGAGCCGATATCGCTGCAGACACCGATAGGAGACGAGGGTGATACCCATTTTGGTGATTTTATAGAGGACAAGCGGGCCGTTTCGCCTGCGAACGCGACGGCTTACTCGATGCTCAGAGAAGAGATGGGAGATGTCTTGGGGACATTGACCGAACGCGAAAAGAAAGTCCTGAGGCTGCGTTTCGGCATCGGAGACGGTTATCCGCGGACCCTCGAGGAAGTCGGAGCGATATTCAGGGTTACCAGAGAGCGTGTCAGGCAGATCGAAGCGAAGGCATTGCGTAAATTGCGCCATCCTACCCGTTCGAGAAGATTGAAGAATTTTCTCGCCATGAACATCAGTGAATGATATTTTTTTGTAAATGTTAAGGTTTAAAAAACTTAGCTTTATTACCTTGACTTCTCTCTTATTATAATATATCTTATAGAGTAGCATTCGATAAGGGCAAACCCGCCGTGAGGCGGAGACGCAAAACCAAGGGTCTAAATTAAAGATAGACAGCCTGGTTGCCGAAGATGTTGATCATATAAGGCAATCAGGTTTTTTATTTATCCAAAAAAAAGGTGATGACTATGAAGATGATAAAGGTATTGATGACGGCTGCGTTAATATTTGTGTTTGTTGGTACCGCATTAGCAGAAACCTATGAGTATTACTATTGGAATTCCGCCGTAGATTACCTTCTAAAACGTACCTATAAAGATAACGGCGACATCTATGAGTACCTGAATGAGCCTGCATTTCCTGGGACGTACTATGGCAGAGTATCCTTATTGTATATCGCTTTAGACGGCGTCTATAAAACCTATGATTGGTTGGTGGGCGACCAGGCGCAAGTTTATGAATATGCCGGAATATATGATCCTGTAGCCGATAGTCCGATAAGAAGCGCCATCATTCCTGCCCAAAGACGATTCATGTATTTATATGACCATCACGGAGAGATGCAGAATATTGGTTCGGGATGGACTTTACGCGAAAAGACAGCATATGATATCGACGGTTCTACCGTGCTTTATACCGAAGAATATCTCACAAGCGATTTTTATATCAGGAAAGAAGCGGATGGCCATGTATATACCTATAAATATGTCGGTGGTACCTGGTATACCAATACACAACTTGATCCCGATGGAACTGTTTCCATATATAACTATGATGGGAGCTATGTATTCCAGGGAGTTACGAAATACTATACCAACGGAAACGTAGAGAAATTGGACGCTTCCTTGAGGCTTACCGAGAAGACCGAACCCTCCGGTAATTTTATGAAGGGTGGAAATCTGCCGTGGATGGATTATGGTTATGATGTAGGTTCTCAAAATGCTTCCTACGGTTTCAGTCTCGGAGCCAAAAAGAAAGAACTTATCGAAAAATTGAGCGATTTTTCCGGAGGAACAGTAAGATTGTTCTTGTTTACGGACCTAAGAGATGTGGTCGATTTTTCTGGTCCGGCATTAGCTTTTTACGACGAGACCAAGCTATTTGCAGATATGGATGCCTTGCTTGAAGCAGCCAAGATAGCGGGAACAAAATTAATTCCTACACTGTTTGATTACATGATCTCCGACGGAGTAGAATTGACCGCCGAACATCCGGAAGTTATTACAGATCCCGTGAAACGCGGAGAACTGATGGCGCTCATGGCTACTTTTGTTGACCATTATAAGAATAACGACCAGATCGCCATGTGGGACCTGATGAACGAACCATTCTGGGGGACTGACGCGTCTGTCTGGCATAATTCGATAGTTCCTGTCAGCGACATGATAACATTCCTTAATGAGTTGATGGCAACTGTGAGGCTGAGTGATCCGGGTAAGGCTATAACGATAGGTTTCGAGCATAAAGAAAATTTGGACGCTGCTACCGGTTATTGGAATACTTTTGTAGATGGTGTAGGAACTAACGATGTTGATGTTGTCCAAATACACTATTGGGGTAAATATTATGGAGATACCTTTACCGAACTTGGCTATGACGCGACGTTGGATCCGTTTGGCTATTTTGGCGGCAAGCCGGTCTTTATAGGAGAGATAGATCCACAATATTATAATCCAGGTACCGATCCTGATGCAGCGGAAAGATTGGATGCCATTTTTGGGGCCGGCTATATCGGCGGACTATTCTGGCAGGATGAATCCACTCCTATGCCTATAGATCCCGCAGACCTTGCCAGAATACAGGAGTGGTATTACGGCACAAGGTATACCTATTATACCGATAGCCCATACATGATGCATACCAAGACAATGCCGGATGGGACCATATTCGAGTATACCAACGAAGATTATCTGGGTGATGGATATGGAATGCTGATAAAAGAGACGGCCCCTACCGGTTATTATAAGACGTTTGAGGATTATTATGCCGGAACGAGACAGTGGAGATATATTAAATCTTACAATCCCAGCGATGTTCTGCTCGTGACCTACGAATATGACGCAAGCGGCAATCTGGTACGCATCACTTACGCGAACGTTGACCAGGAATTTTATCCATCCGGAAACCTGAAGAAAGAAACTTATCCGGACGGTAATATTTACGAATATCAGGACAATGACTATGATAATGGCGACCATGTAGGAAGGATGTATAAACGTACCTTGCCCAATGGCGACTATTATCTCTCTCCGAACGATTCCGATTTTATTTCAGGTCATGACGCCGCAAGGAGGCAGGAGAAACACCTCGCCGATGGCACTTTAGTAGAATCATATGTATTTACCTATAATGCCAGCTGGTATCTTATACAAAAAGACATCTATGATGCTTCGGGTAATTTAGTAGAGTATTATGTCATTACCGACCATTATCCTGATTATTCGATAAGGAGTCAGGATAGATATACAGCAGCAGGTGTCAAGATAGCCACATATGTGATAGACGAATATTATGCCGGCACGTTCGGCAAGGATAAGATTGTATTCAAGCAGACCGAGTACGACGGAAGCGGCAATTTTGTGGGAGCGTATCAATTTTATTATGATGCGGTCAGCGGTCTTCTTGTCACGCAGGAAATTTATGATGCAACTTATACCAATTATGATGGAAAATTTACGTACACCTATTTTCCGGGAACCAATATCATTCAGTATAAAACCCGTTATGACGCGGCAGATAATTTTGTAGTTGAATATGAATATGATGTGGATTCCCATCTTATTAAAGAGACCCAGGCAGACGGAAGTTATAAAGAGTTTTCGGACTATTATCCGGGGACCAACCAATGGCGGTATATAAGAGAATATGATTCTTCCGGAGTTCTTCAGGTCACTTATGAGTTTGACGCAAGCGGAAACCTGATAGGCAAGACCGACGCGATCGCCATATATACCTATTATGTACCAAGCGGCAGAATGCATACAAAAGAGCTTTCGGTTGACGAACTTCCCAATCTTGCCGGCACCATATTCGAATATTCGGATGATCCCGTCCATAATGTCGGTACACCAAGCGAGTACGGCTACCTCATAAAACAGACCAACCCGGACGGTTCTTATAAGACGTTTATGGATTATTATGCCGGAACTACTCAATGGAGATATATTAATGAGTACGATAATACCGGTACCCTGCTTGTAACCTATGAATATGACATAGACGGCCATCTCATCGGGAAGACTGTACCCGGCGACGCGGTTTACACCTATTACGTACCGACCGGCAGGATGCATACCAAGACACTGATTGACAACACCGTATACGAATACGACGACACCGCTGTCCACGATAACGGCACGCCTTTGGATCCCACTGATGACTACGGCCACCTGATAAAAAAGACCAACCCTGACTTAAGCTATACGGAGTATTCCGACTTCTGGAGCGCAGACATAGCCAGATACGTCAGGGATTACGATTCAGGCGGCAATCTGTTGGTGACTTACGAATATAACGCCAGCGGCATCATGATCTCGAAAGTGATAGAAGGCGGCGAATCATATACCTATTATCCGTTGACCGGCAGGATGCATACCAAGACACTGATTGACAACACCGTATACGAATACGACGACACCGCTGTCCACGATAACGGCACGCCTTTGGATCCCACTGATGACTACGGCCACCTGATAAAAAAGACC
>JAQUQN010000022.1:0-658 GCA_028716065.1 Candidatus Omnitrophota bacterium | reverse complement strand
AACCCTGACTTAAGCTATACGGAGTATTCCGACTTCTGGAGCGCAGACATAGCCAGATACGTCAGGGAGTATAATTCCTCAGGACAATTACTGAAAACATATGAATATGATTCTAATGGCAATTTAATCAGTGTCACGGATTCGAGTGCCATATATACCTATTATGCTTCTGGCAGAATACACACGAAAGAGCTTCTGGTTGACGAACTTCCCAATCTTGCCGGAACCATATTCGAATATGACGACACAGATGTTCATGGTATCTACGGCCACCTAATGAAACAGACAAATCCTGATAATAGCTATAAGGATTTTGGAGAACAAGGGTTGTTAACATATTTGTCTAATATATGGGAAAGGCGTAGTTCATTTGTTGCTGAATCATTTCTTATAGGAGATATAACAGGTGATGGTATAGGTGACATAATAACCGATTTTGGTTCTTATGGGTTATTTAAATATGACTCAACCACTGCCCTGTGGTCACAACTCAGTACCGCAGATCCTGAATCTATGCTCTTAGATGGTTCCGACATAATAACCGATTTTGGTTCTTATGGGTTATTTAAATATGACTCAACCACTGCCCTGTGGTCACAACTCAGTACCGCAGATCCTGAATCTATGCTCTTAGATGGTTCCGACATAATAACCGATT
>JAQUQN010000021.1:13540-14215 GCA_028716065.1 Candidatus Omnitrophota bacterium | reverse complement strand
GCCGTGCAGAAGTTATTAAGGCTGGACAACCGCCGGTAGCACAAGGTTCAGCATTGACTGCACAAGGTGGTTCTGTTTTTAATGCACAAGGTTCAGCATCGACTATGGTCAGGTAGGATATGTATTTGTGTGAGGGGTCAAACATTGCTTCCGGGGGAGCATTAGACAATGAACCCTCATTAATGAATACATATGAGCCGTTACTGGCTTGTATCGGAACGGGGACTTCTATCCCTTCAACATTCAGATCACGCATCATGATGGCTTCGCGTTCCAAATCTGCCTCTTCTTCCAGCTGCTTTAGATATTTATTCGCCCGGACGCGTCCTTTTTCTGCGATAACGACATGTGTTCTACCATACCAGTCTTTTAGCACAGACTGCATCGTTGAATTAGCGGAGGGCCTTATAATTTGTTTTGTATCTCTTCTATGGAATCTTTCATCTATGCCATATTTTCCGCATGGCACTACAGGCACTATCGCTATTTCATCTTCAACAAACCAGTCGGCGCTGGAAAATCTACTCAATGGTACCGAGTCCGCTGACACTTTAAAGCCTCCGCTGTTTACTCTCTCCTCTAATCCGGGAACTTTCATATATAAACGTTTCAAGAGATCTTTTATCTGTCCTGCCGTCATCTGGATAGATTCCTTGCCATCTGTCAATTCCCATA
>JAQUQN010000021.1:0-13530 GCA_028716065.1 Candidatus Omnitrophota bacterium | reverse complement strand
CTGCGGCGGAAATACAATGTCTATATTATGTGTTTCTTCTGCATGCTGGTGAAGGCCGGCAGGATTACTATAAGTGGTAACAGCGCATGGATAATAACGCCTTAATTCCGTTTCATCAGGGGCCAACACGATCCATTTCCGCATTCCAAATATGAGTCTTCTGAAGGCTTTTACCGATCTGGTAAAAGCGTTACCATCAAGATACGCGTCTAAGATCCACCCGTCTTCCGTCTCTACCCAATAATGGACATAGGTCTGGCCCTCTTTGCGAATATAGACCTTTTTGACATGGGCCGTTATGCCATACTGCTCTTCGAGAATATCCTTTATATAAAAAGAATAATTAAAACACAGACCTTTAATTTTCTTTCGGGCATCTTTGACAACGTTAGTCAAAATCTTTCTCTTAAATTCAAATGACGGCGTCCCGTCTTTTACCAAAAGTTTTTGTATTTTAAATACCCTGAAGGCGGAGATAAAATAACCCGGGATATTCCGCAGGGACCCGGCGAAAATTTTATCCAAAACCTTCTTTATCCTGGGGTGTTTATTTATCAGCGCCTGGAAGAATTTCGTTTCGTAGCCTATGCGCAAGATTTCGTGAGCAATGAGCACGCCTATAAGCGCCGCGAATCCTTTTAATGTCAACGGCCCTATCCCTAAAAACGCGAAATTCTTACCGGTCTTTTTGTTTCTTAATTTCTCAAGTAGATCCATTGCCTTATTTCTAATCCACGGGTCAGCGTGCGTGATCAGCCGTTTCAACAGATCTTCATAATCCAAAGTATCCATAAAACCAAGATCGTTGGCCAGTGCGCGTAACCCTTCCCACCCCTCGTATTTGCGGGACATTATTTTGTCCACTCTTTTCTCCATATCCTTTTTTCTCAACATCTTAAATCCATCGCTTATCACGTGAACCCATTCATCTTCCGCGCCATTAAGTTTCGCAAGGAGAGCCATATTCAATATATCTCTGTAACGGGGATTGTCCAAATCGCTGTCAGAGATGCCAAGTTCCTCTGCCTTGCCCCGCGTCTCATCCAAAACAACAGCATATAAAAATTGTATTGCTATGGATTCCTTATCTGAACGTTCCTGTATCATTACCCTTGAGAGCCCTTCAGCATCTATTGCCTTTGCAACCAAATCATTCAAAAGTTCGATAAGTCTTTCCTTCTCGGCTGTGACATCATCTCTGGATACGAAATTTTTCGTTATGAAATCTCTCCATGCAGGATCACCTTCCAGCCTTAGCCTCACCGCCTCGTAAAATACCGGTATCGAAGAGACTACTTTACCGGCCTTCTCACATTCATCCAATATCTCGTTTTTGCTTTCGAGATATAATGCGGCCATACCGGCTGCCTTTTCTCTTGTAAATATCCTCTTATCGTGCCAAAATTCTGCATAGGCCAATGGGTCCTCGCCTCCAAACAAAAAGACCGTCCTGCTTGACTTGCCCCTCACTCCATTTACAACCAAATTCAGTTCCCTCGCCAATTCGTCTTCCGCCGTTACATCTTCTCCTCTCACGAGGAGTTCTCTCACCGTCTCTCTGATGCATTTCAATGCTTCTCTCTGGGCGGATAAATCGGTATGGACTTCTGCGCTTAATGCCAAGCTCTCAAAGCGAAACATGCCATCATAAAATCCCCTTTCCAAAATGGTGTGGAAAGCTTTCCATTTATCCGGCATATTCCAAGAATTCTTGAGAGTCCACCACAATCCTTTATGGAATATTATAAGAAATGACTCTTTTTTCAATTTTGATATTTCCGCTTCCGGTATTTCGTCTTTTCCACTGTCCACTGCTTCTTCATAAACAGCTATGATCGAATCAAGGTGATCGAGAATGCCCTTCGCGGCTTCAGATAAGAGTACCGTGGCTTTCGTCGTGATTATTTCTTTTATTTTAGACCGCAGCCTTTCGATATTTTCAGGCGTCTCATCAATCCTATACCTGGTAAGTTCCGGTAAGGAGCATATCGCCGATATAATGTCGGCTCTTTCGAAAGGCGAAAGGTTGCGGATATCAGAATTTAAGGCATATTGATATGGCTCTATATCCTTATCGCGCTCTAACACCCCCAATTTATACAGCTGCCTCAATTCCGACTTCACTGTATCAAGCGCTAAATCGCTGCCATCGTATTGCTTCCTTAGGCCTTCATTTATCAGATCCTGCGCGGAAAATGTCCGCCCGGCGTTACCTTTGCACAAAATCGCTATGGACTTGAGGCACTCTGCCGGTGAGCCCTTCGCTGGTTTTCGCGCCTCTGCCAATTTGGCGCCTTTGGCTTTCGCGGATTTTTTCCTTTCTCTTTGGTAATCATCCCAATCCGTCTTATCCCATATCTCGATTCCATCGCCGCGGTCTTCGCGTATCACATACAGCACCTCCGCCGGCGTCTTACCCCAGTCTCTCAGTAATTCTGAAGGAAGTTGTATTCTTCCAAAAGCGTCCAGCACACAAGCATGAATATGTCCATAAGCCACCCTTCTGATATTTCTTCCATCGCTGTCAAAAGGTAACTCTTTTTCATTTTCGCTGGCCGTCTCAAGGTGCACCGGCGTAATGAGCTGCAGATATCTAAAGCCGCTTCCATTGCAGCATACCCGCAATCCGATCTGCATATTATGGGGTATCCAAGATAAATGATTAAGTCCCGGCACCTGTATTCTGTTTTTATAGGTCACGGCATACGGTTCGCTCTCCCAAACTGTATCCTCGCCTCTATGGAAATAATAGATGGCGGATCCCAATATCAGTGTTATCGCACCCGTATAAAGCCCCGGCAGTCCGTATGTCGCATAACCGATCGCGCCGGCCAGCGCTACAACAATAAACGCCAAGATCGTCTTCAGCGTACCCAAATCTGTAAGTATCCCAGCTTGTCTCTTTCCTGAGGCGGTAGTGGATGGCAGGGCCTTTGCTACAAGCAGTTGTTTGGAAAGTTCTCTATTTATCCGAATGGAAGACGCAAGATCCTTATTGCTACTTACGTATCTGGCGTCATCACCTGCTATGTTGGGGTCATAATACCGCAAAATACATCCCGGACTTATGCTTATGAGGATCTGTCTATTAGAAACCGTATAGATAAGATTGTTCCTAATCCATCCTTCGTGTTTCTCTTTCAGGTCATCTAATCTATTTTTGATAATATCAAGCCTAATATTATATGGATTGAGCCCTTTCTCCAGCAGGGTTTCCACATATTTTGCCGTGACCCTGTCTATGGATTCCTTGTCTTTAAACAGGGACTGGATGGCGAGTTTATTATCCTGCTGCGTGGAGTTATATGAAAACGTATCCGGATGCGCCCATGCGATGTCGTAGGCAAGGAATGACACTATGAGCGCCAGCGCTATCACGCGCGTGAGGTTCTTGAACTTCTTATCTCGTAATAAATTTATCATATCTCTATTATGCCGACTGCAGGAATCCTTCCATCATCAATCTTAATATGTCGATATCATTCGCCGTTATGGGCCTGAATTTGAGCAATTCGATTATCGGATTATCTTTTTTCAGGCATTCCAGGACCGAATCATCCAGATTCTTGCCGAAGATGATACCTGAATAGGCCTGTATTCTCGCTACATCATTATCCATCATCGCCCTGGCAAGCCCTATGACGGCCTCGGTATAAAGGTAATTCGCTCCTTTTAAATCGCCATCCACTACCAAAAGGAGGGATTTATTGTTGTTTCTGTGACTCTCCTTCCAATCTTCATTAAATTCTTTACTTGAAACCACGCATACGAGCGTATCCTTCGAGGACTTGGTGTTTCCCGACAGTTCTCTTACTTTTTCCTCCGGCAATATCTCTATGAAACTTTTATCTATCACGCTTCTTATGGCCGGCAGATCGGAAACGGCAAACAATCCTTCGGAAAGCGCTATCTTCCTCCTGTCGGATACCGGCGCGGCAGTCGATCCTTCCGTCTGTAAACGGTGACATTCCCTGATGGAATTTTCGGCATCGGACCCGCCCGGGGTATTTTTGCCGATGCCCGCTTCTTCGAATAAGGCGTCGATCCTGGACAGCAATCCTTCGCATTCCGGCAAATTTTCTCCCATCGCGGCGCGGATATAATCCGTATCGAGCAAGGGGCGTAGACGGCGGCTCAACGTATCCCTGTAATATGCGCGCGACATATTCTGCACGTTGATTTTATCCACTTTATCCAACCATAAGGAATCTTCATAAAGCCACCCTAGGATCCTGTGGGCGCCATATATATCGCTTTTCAATCTTTCGTTTCCATCAGCTATCTTTTCCGATAGCTCTTTTACCGTATCGTGCAGGTCTTTTACCATTCTTTGGGCAGTTTCCCGTTCTTCTTTTGTTTTGAACCATACCGTATCTTCTCCAATCAGTGGCAGATAAAAACTGAATATGCTGCCTTTGTCGGGCGTGGAATCTTCCAGTAATAAATGCCCTCCTAGATCGCGTGCGTCCATCTTACCGAGATATAGCCCCATTCCCGAGCCTTCCACCTTTTCCCTAGTCTTCTCTAGCCGGCCCTTACCCTTAAAAAGCTCTTTATCCCGCTCGGCGTGAGTAATGCCGACACCCCTATCTCCCACGCTTATCCTCGCGTATCCGCCCGTCTTGTTTACCTCCAGCGAAATATCAACCTCCGCATCATTATCCTTGGCATATTTTACGGCGTTGCATACAAGTTCTCCGACTATCGTGACTTTCACATCTTCGGGATCGGTCAACACCTGACACTTTTCTCCCGGGTGCTCATAATTGACCCTTGCCGGTTTGCGGCCGACATAAGCGGCCTGTGTAATGCCAAAATTGATCGCCTCTTTGACCAATCCTATCAGGTCGACCTCTTCTCTTATTACCCTTAACGTCGTCTTCCTCTCTACGAAAGGAATCAGATCGTCTAATTTTGCGATGAATCCCCCGACATAATATGCTGCTTTTACGGATGCCGTCTCCTCCGTATTCAACGGCTTGCCTGTCTTCGGATTTTCAGGCGACTTCGTAACCCACTCGATAAATGCCTCGTCGTTTTCTCTTATCCCCTGAGGCAGGGAATTGAATAAATCATAGGCCATTCTTCCACCGTCGGAAACCCGCCATTTCATCATCAATTCCTTTATCTCTATCAATTTGGACGGGATCATTTTCAAATTTTCTTCTATCCTCCTATAATGTCTTCCGACACTATGATAGGTCCTGAAACGGCTGTATATAGGGGCGTATTTCATCGTGACCTCGAAGGGCTCTCTTACTTCTTCAAAACTGACGCCCTCCGCTCTTATGGCTGATTTTACAATACCTTTCACGTCGTTCGTCGAACTAACGGCCAGCATCGGGTAGTAGACATTGAGCAGTGAGTGTGTCGAGCGGCGTTCGCTGCTTATTTGCGAGCCCATCTCATCTTCCTCGGACCGGAGCAAAGTCCTTATCGCGTTAAGTTCTGCAATATCATTCCAGACCTTCATGTCACCTGTTCTTTTGTCGGCCTCGGCGAAAATATCCATGATATCATTTGAGATGTCTAAGGCCTCTTCCGCCTCTCTGGCTTTAGTCTTTCTCCAAAAAAATATGGAACAACGAAGAGGCCCACCTACGGGATGCATACATCGAAGCAATCTCATGCCGATGACTTCCAGCTTTTTAAGCGTCTCATCCATGCCTGAAATATCTTCGCTGCTTATTGCAGGGCTGTGCATCAGCCGGGCGCGTTCAGCAGCTATCTGGCTCTCAAGTAAAACCGACCTGACAGCCGCTATCTGGTTGGGATTGAGCGTTCCTATAAGCGCAAAAAGAAAGAGCGGAATTCCGTCGTGATCTAGGGCGTAGGCATAAGTGATCGCATTGCCTTCCTTTTTGCCGTATTTTTTCAGGTCCTCCTTGAGAAGCACATCATCTTCTTCTATAATGGGCTTCAAGGCTTCATACGCCCTGCCGGTTTTCAGTATTTTGTGAAGCTCGTTTCGGTCATGTATAACCCACACTCCCTCCCCGTAATGTGATATCGCTTCGCCTTTTTCATTATTCAGATTGATGGGCTCGATCCTTCCCTTTCCTGCTCTGGTCATCATCTCCAAAAGACGTTTTTCGCCTTTAAGTTTAGACGGCTCTTTCAATCTCGATTCGCGTGTTTCTCTCATATAGACACATTGCCAGAGCGCTTCCCCGCCTGCGGTACCCGTGGCTGGTGAATAAATATTGACCTTCCGCATCTTATCCTTATCGCTATAACCTACCGCATCGGAAACCCTTATGATTGCCGACTTAATCTGGCTTGATGCTTCTTCGTTACTGATAGCAGGATCCAGGGCCATTACTAAATTTTTGGCGATCTCCATCAGAACTGCCGGCCTGATCTTCTCGTCTATTTCGCTGCATCCTTTGAGAAATTCTCCTGGAAGATAATATTCCCCTTTTATATCGCAGAAAGGGCCGATGACCAATCTTTCTCTGGATGGCTGGGCGATGTTCAGAATAAATTCACGCGCCCCTATACATTGGTAATCGAAACGTATCTTATCTATCGGCAAACCCTTCTTTTTCAAATCACGATATATTTGCGCGAAAAGCCAAGAAGCTATAGCCTTGCCGCGATATCTGCCGCTTACCAGGAAATCGGTAACGACCAAGCCTTTCCCTTCTACGCCGCAAGCAATTGTAGCCACTTCTTTTCCAATAACTTCGTAAGGTAACTCCTCCGCAATATCGGTAAATATGGTTTTTTCGGTCATTGTGAAGGGCATCTGCGGAGAGTCGGGTGATAGCCCCAGATCGCACTTCCATCCATTGCCTATTTTGCTGCCTTCTTTCAGATAAAGTGTGCGACGGGTCTGTTGTCCAAATAAAAGAGTATTCAGGTTTGTCTTACGTATACTCTCCCGGGCAAAATGGTTATAAGTACGTCTGGCGGTGACATAAGCTAAATTATCAAGCATGCCTTTTACCGGATCAAGGGCTCCCTGGCCCTGAAGCTCAAGCATATGACGCATATCTTTTAATATCTCTTCTTCTGTGCTGATCCATGCATCATCCCTCGGCGTGAAACATGCATTGGTCTTATCGTTCCTGTTGACGGCCTCGGCGGACTCTATCCTTCTTAAAATATTCCGCATTCTTGCCTCAGGGTCTCCGGCATCATCTTGCGATATCTCGGATGATTTACCATGCGCAGCAAACGTCAGGTTGTGCTCGACATGGCCCTTGAAATCCCCTTCGGCCAACGACTTTCTGTCTAAAACCTTAAATGAGCTGCCAAAGGCTTCCGCCTCCACGGGACTAAGATCCACTATAAATCCCGCATCGGTCTCTATCCAGCGTTTTGAATAGTTATCGTCTGACATGACCGCGGCATTTATCCCTATATCAAGAAGGTGTTTCGCGATCTCCACGAAATACAGATCATCCGACAGCCCCAGCATATTACAACACTCGAGGTCAACGGCTATTTTTAATTCCAGCATCTTCAATATCTGCGGACGTATCATCTCTTTTTCCGCGCGCGCGGTGGAATAAACCAATCTCGCCTCTATCTTTTG
This sequence comes from Candidatus Omnitrophota bacterium, assembly GCA_028716065.1. Lineage (GTDB taxonomy): Bacteria > Omnitrophota > Gorgyraeia > 2-01-FULL-45-10 > 2-01-FULL-45-10 > JAQUQN01. Next base: position 5,990 of record JAQUQN010000021.1, on the reverse strand, counting down.
CCTGTCTGTCAGTTCCCTATAAAGAGGCAGGGCCTCGGATTGCGCGCGCAGGAACTCGATCTGCTCCGCTTCGCTCATATTAATCAATTCTCCTATGACATTGAGATGGGCCTCCCTGAACAAAAATTCTATCCATTGAGTTACATTACGGGGATCGATACCTCCGTATACCTCCCTTGAGCCGAGAATATGTCTTGGGTCCTCGCTAAAGATCTGATGGGTCAACAACCCCACGTGGGGCATGTATTCGCCGCTGGCGATCTTTAGATACCTTAGATATCGCAAATTATATACTGATTTGTCACAGAGGTCCTTGTAGGCCTTATATAACTCCGTTGTGATATCCATTATCCCTTTAAAGTCTTTTGCCTGGCGTATGGCCAATATGGATACCGTGAAATCCTGTTGATACCATTCTATGAGTTCTTTCAGGCCTTTTCTTATCCTTTCTCTATTTTTATATATATCCTGAGCGATAGGGGCTATATTTTTCGCTGTCGCTTCTATATCGCTGCACTTCTCGACTATGCTCAAACTGGCCCGGATGAACTCTTTTGTATCATCCTGTGATTGACCTTGAAAAAACCGGACAGCTTTGTCCAACGGTGTATCGATACCGATTTTAAGGAAAGTGTTCAAGAAAACAGCCGGAACGGACGCACCGGAGAATAAATCTTTATAATAAATGATCTCCGCAGTGAGCCAGTCGGCATTTTGTTCCATATCTTCTTTCTTTAGCGGTATTACTCCATTATAGCCGCAAGTATTATTGGCCAAACCTATTCCTTTTTCGACGTTTTTGACTATCAGGGCCAATTTTGCGGCAGCATAACACCAGAGGTCACTATCGGGATCTGTCTCATCCTTCAGCAGATTTTCCACTTTTTTCGTGGATTCCCTCAAATCAATGAGAGACCTCCTGAACTTATCCATTTCATTATTTACATCGTCTATGGTATTCCCCCCTCTTACATAATAAATTTCATGCTTAAGCGTTTTTAAGCTCAATATTTTATCTCTTGCGCCAAACCGGTCTCTTTGCAACTGTCTCATCGCATAATGGAATTTCAACGCTTCCGGAGATGTATGAGGCATATAGCCATATCTTGCCAGCCTTTCGTTGAACAGTCTCTTGTTCCCTGACGCATCGAGAACAACATCGGTCGCAAGCAGACCCAATTTATTGGCAAGGTGGCCGAGTTCGTGAGTTCTGGCTATAGGATCATCGAATATGGAACCATGCATGGCAACAAGAGGTAAATTATCGTACATCATGGCTAAGCCATCGAGGTCCTCTTTGTTATCATTAAGAATTATTATTTGTCCGGGTTCGATTCTTTTAGCCGCCTTTTCCAAGGCGTTATCTATCTGGGTAATGCCGGTCTTTTCAAAATCAACTAATGAGGTTTGAGGGGGTGCCCTCTTACCGTATAACTCTATCTTCTCATCTACCTGTGAACCTATCCTTCTTGCCACGGCGATTATCTTCACCCTGTTATTCTTTAAATCCTTTATCTCTATTATTTCGAAAGTCTCGAACTTCCCTATGCAACCGCCTTCGGCATCTGATAGTGGTGAAGATTTCGCCATGAGCAACTCTTTACAAAGCCCTCCATTTACCTGAACCGATGCCACGGTATCATTCTTATCTATATATTTTTTTTGATCTTGGGATAAACCTGGATCGTAATAACGAATTATATACTGGGGGGTTATTTTTATGAGGATCTGGCCATCGGAGATAGCACAGATAAGATGGTTCCTGAACCAGGTTCTGTATTTATTTTCAAGATTGGTTAATCTGTCTTTTACGCTATTTAGATCAATATTATAAGAGGCAAGTCCTTTTTCCAGTAAAGTCTCGACATATTTGGCAACGAGCCTCTCGCCGGATTCCTCTTCCTGGAATAAAGATGGCACGGCAAGTTTATTATTCTGCTGTGAGGATATACTTAAAAAAGTATTGGGATATGCCCATGCGATGTCGTAGGCAATAAAAGAGATAACGAGGACAATGGAAATTATCCTTATAAGGAAGGAAAACCTTGAACGTGGCCAGACCTGTGAGTCCATTTCTCCCCGAGTTTAAACTGTTGTATCTTATATGTTTATTCTCTTAACAAACAGATAATAAAATAGGCCAGATCGCCAAGCATTCTTTTCTAGACTATCTGGCCTTTAAACCTCACATTAAAAGGTAATTAACCTTAAATATGCTATGGAGGTTCCTACGACCCTTGACTCCCCCGAGTTAATTTAATCAGGGATCCTAGAAAGTTATAGTATAGTTATATCATAATATAATGATGATGTCAATATAGGAAAACTGACTTTTTTATATCTTTACACAGAAGGATTTATGATAGATTTTATGCGGGATTTTAATTCTTTTCGGGTTATCTCTTCGACCTTACCTGTTTTGCGGAGTTTGAGTTCTACAACACCTTTTTTGGCATTCTTCTCCCCCACTATGACCTTTACCGGAATTCCTACCAAATCCGCGTCCTTAAATTTTATACCGGCCGATATATCCCTGTCATCGTAAAGGGTATCTATACCTCCTTTAGTAAGGTCCTTATAAATATCTTCGGATATCTTCTTAACTTCTTTATTCTGCGTGTTGAGAGCTATGACCAAGGCCTCATAAGGCGCTATGGATGGCGGCCATATTATTCCATCCTTGTCGTTACTTGTTTCTATGAGGCTGGCCGCGATACGGTTGACACCTATGCCGTAACAACCCATAACCGCCGGCTTTTCCTTTCCGTCTTTATCAAGGAATTTGGCGCCTAAGGCTTCCGAATACTTGGTGCCGAGCTTGAAGGTGTGTCCCACTTCTATCGTATTTATTATCTCTATCGCCTTTCCGCACGACGGGCACTTATCATCCCTCGTTATCATGCGCAGGTCTTCAAACTCCTTGGTGTCGAAATCTCTTCCGGTATTGACATTGATGAGATGGGCGTCTTTCTTATTCGCGCCTGTCACGAAATCGGTCATATCTTTAACGCTATTATCGGCTACTATCCGCGTATTCTTTAATCCAACTGGTCCTGAGAAACCCACGGGCGCTCCTGTAACTTCCTCGATCGTCTTCTCGTCGGCAAGTTCCAGCATTTCGCATTTAAGATAATTTTTGAGTTTCGTCTCATTGGCTTCGAAATCGCCGCGCACGAGAAGCGCTACAGGCTTGCCGTCGGCTTTATAAATGAGCGTCTTCACCAGTTTTGTCGTCTCGACCTTCAGAAGTTGCGCCACTTTTTCGATTGTGCTTATTCCCGGCGTCTCAACTTCTGCTATCGGAAGTCTCTTCCCGCCTTTACCCGGTCCCCGGACCCCGGACCCCTCTTTACACTTCGCTACCTGCGTACTCGCCGAATATTTACACTTCCCGCAGACCACGATCTTATCCTCGCCGGCCTCGGCCGGTACCATGAACTCGTGAGAGACGTTCCCGCCCATGATTCCAGGGTCCGCTTCGACCGGCATGTACGGCAGGCCGCACCTCTCGAATATCCTGCAATAAGCGTCATACATCTTCTTATAGCTCGCCTCCATCCCGGCGGTATCGCAATCGAAGCTGTAAGCGTCCTTCATGATGAATTCGCATGATCTCATGACGCCGAACCTCGGACGGGGCTCGTCCCTGAACTTGGTCTGTATCTGATATAATATAAGCGGCAGTTCCTTGTACGATCTTACATTATTGGCCACAAGGTCCGTGATGATCTCTTCGTGCGTCGGGCCTAGGACCAGTTCCTTGCCGTGCCTGTCCTTGAATCTTATCAAAACATCTCCCAATACATCGTACCTGCCGGTCTTTTTCCATAATTCCGGCGGATGTATCGCAGGAAGGAGCACTTCCTGGGCCCCCTTCGAATTCATCTCTTCTCTTATGATTGTCTTTATCTTATCGAGGACCTTGAGGCCGAGCGGCAGATATGAATAAGAACCGGAGATGAGTTTCCTTATAAGGCCACTACGCACCATGAGTTTATGGCTTATGACCTCCGCGTCCTGCGGGTCCTCTTTCAGTGTAGGAATTAACGCTTCAGACCATCTCATATATTTTCCAGTTCCTTTAATAATTCTTTAACAAAATCTTTCTCTTTTATCCGCTTGATAATTTTGCCTTTTTTAAACAACATGCCGGACCCCTTTCCGGCGGCTATTCCTATATCGGCTTCGCGCGCCTCTCCCGGTCCGTTCACTTCGCATCCCATTATCGCTATTTTAGTTTGGAGTTTGGAGTTATGAGTTTTGAGTTTGCACTCCAACTCCTTTACTATTTCAGCGAGATCGACCTGACACCGGCCGCATGTCGGGCACGAGATTACATCCGGGCCGAATCGCCTGATATTCAAAGCGCTCAGGATACGTTTTGCCGCTATCACTTCTTCTAATGGATCCGCCGTCAGGGAGACCCTTATAGTATCCCCGATCCCGTCAAGCAAAAGCGCTCCTATCCCTATAGAGGATTTAACTACGCCGGAATCGTAAGGGCCTGAGGCCGTAACCCCGAGATGGAGCGGATAATCTAAAAGAACACTCATCTTCCTGTATGCCTCTACCGTCGATACGACATCCGATGCTTTCAGTGAAATAATTATATCATGAAAATCCATCTCTTCAAAGAGCTTGATTTCTTTCATCGCTGTTTTTACAAGAACGGAAGCAAGATTTTCGAACGACGAACGACGAACGACGAACGACGAAGGCACCGATCCCGAATTCACTCCTATTCTGACAGGTATTTTGGCCTTCTTCGCCGCCTTTATTATCTGAACCATCTCTTCGCGCTTCGTGATATTGCCCGGATTTACGCGTATCTTATCAGCGCCACTTTTGATACATTGCAAGGCGAGCCGGTAATCGAAATGTATGTCCGCGACCAACGGTATTTTTATCTTTCTCTTTATTTCTTTTACGGCGGCTGCATCATTGGAATTTTTGACCGCGACTCTTATGATCTCGCAGCCTGCGCCTTCAAGTTCCTTTATCTGTGCTACGGTCTTACTAACATTACAGGTCCCGGCCTTCACCATGGACTGGATCGCGATGGGCGCGCTCCCCCCGACCTTCACTTTGCCTATTCTTATCTGCCGTGTCTTCTTGCGTCTTATCATCTTTTGAATATCCCGCCGACCTTTGCGGCAATGCCGAATTTCATTATATCGCTATAAAAGATGAATACCATTAAAAGTACCAAGAACCCTATCCCGACATTCGTGATTGCCTCCTGCGTCCTGGGAGAGAGAGGCCTTCCTCTGACCTTCTCAAGGGCAAGGAATATTATGTGCCCTCCGTCTAGGACCGGAAGCGGCAGGAGATTGAATATCGCCAGGGACGCGCTCAGGACAGCCATCAGGTAAAGTATGTATATTATGCCCATCTCGGCTGCCCTGCCCGTTATCATGAATATCCCTATGGGGCCCGTCATCGACTCCTTGAACGACAACCTTCCCGTCACTATGGCAAAGAGCGCCTTGTAGGTCACGGCCGTAAGCTCGAACAGCTTCTTGCCCCCCATGTAGAAAGACCGGAAAAATCCGTATCTTACCTTTTCTATCTTCTGGGAAGGCGCGATACCCACCAGCGCCATCTTCACTTCTTTACCGAAGATATCTTTGGTCTGGCGTACTATGGGCTTTATCTCCTTATCGAAAGTCTTACCGCTTCTTTCGACGGTCAAACGTACGGTGCCCACCACGTGCTTATGTATTATCTCGGTCATATCTTCCCAGTACTTCACGCTCTTACCGTCGATAGCAACGATCTTATCACCGACCTTGATGCCCTGGCTCTGGGCCGGATAACCGCTCAAAAGTCCTCCGACCTCTGTGGTCATGGTGGGGCTGCCGAACATGAATATCACCGAGAATATCAAAAAGGCAAGTATGTAATTAAATGCCGGGCCCGCGAAAAGAGAAAGCGCATCGCATCTGTATATGACAGGGAATTTAAAGGCCTGGATGGGGTGACCCTTCCCC